>NZ_CP117416.1:3420000-3720000 GCF_028606985.1 Paenibacillus kyungheensis
GTAGCAAGTGCAGCGATAGGATCTTGATTTTCATCAATCATCATCACTGTGTATTGTACGTTAGAATCACTTACTAGATCGCCGAATAATGAAATAACGGTATCGTTCTTCATTGCAGTAGCACTTAGTTGATTAAAGATAACTTGGCTTTGTCCTGGTTGTAGAACAACAGATTGAGCATCTGCTCCACTTTGCATGGATTCAAAGTAACGTCTAACAGAAACTTTACCTACTGCTGTAGCATAAGGATTAGGTCCTCCAAAACCAACAGCTTGAATGTTAAGTGTAGCTGGTGTAGCGTTCGGGTTCGTTGCTACCACGTACATTTTTTTGCTACTACCTGTTTCATTCAAATGATGCACCATAAAGCGTGTTGCACCTGTAGCAGATTCTTGATATACGATACCTTTAGTTAAAACACGTTCAGGGCTGTTACTACGAATCAGACGACTTGGATCATCAGTGACTTGAGCATTTGTTACTGTTGCCCATGTTGGAATCAATGAACCGTTAAAGTCGAAAGAATCTCCAGTTGGTGTAAATAGCGGATAGAAATCTTCTGCTGTATACAATGTTTGATCTGTTATATTGATCGTTTTGCTATATGTGCCTGTTGCACCATGTTTATCGGTTACTGTTAATGTAATCGTCTGTGGACCTGGTGTAAAGAATGCTAATTGCTTATTATCCCATTTTGTTAAATCTGGGTTAATTGCATTTTCATCATCTGTACTCATATCCGTATAAGTTACCAATTCACCCATGCTATATGTTTCTTGGTTCGTATTAAACATCGCTACTGGCGGTTGGTTAGGAGGAAGTACGTTGATCGTAACGGTGTACGGATCACTCCATTGACCAGATGAATCCATTACAGAATACGTGATCACATGAGGACCTGCTTCTGCAAAAATGTCTTCGCGTCCTGTCCATGTTTCATTAGCGATAGGACTGCCATCAGAAGTGGTAGATTTTGTTTTGTATGTTACCAATGTTTGACCTGCATAAATAGCAGTAGGTGAAACAGTAAAGGAAGCTGTTGGTTTGACAACTAGATCCAATACCACTAATTTACCTTGTACAGTATAAGGAATATTTAATGCTTGAGTGATCGAAGTCAAAGGAACCATAAATACATTTTTTTGTTGAAAAGCTGGGCCTTTCATCAAAGTGCTCACACCATTTACAGTGTAGTACTTACTGTCTGTTTTGAAGCGTAATTCTTTACCATCTTTTTGCATAATGGTTTCTTTGGTCTTAGCATCATATGTAAGCTTCAGACCGACACGGGTCACAAGTGCGCGAACCGATACGTAAGATACTCCACTTTTCACAGCCATAGGTTGATCTGAAAAGTATAATTTACCATCTTGATAAATCTGGTTAGAGTTCATCATAAAAATCACTTTGTTAGGGCCAGCAGAATACACATCAGTCACCACAGTAGGTGTTGTCGGTGTAGTTACTGGAGGTGTAACTGTAGTAGGTGGTGTTGTCGGAACAGTGGGTACTGTACCAGCAGGATCTGTCGTCGGATCAGTCACTGCGTTAGGATCTGTAACTGCATTAGGATCAGTTACTGTAGTATCGTCTCCTACAGCACCTTGAGTATCATTGTATACATCTTGTACGATACTGCTATCCACATCGCCTTCAGCAGCGTGAACTTGTGCTCCTGGAACAGTCGCAACAGTCTGGGCTACAGCGAGTAATGCAATTAGTAACGTCTTCTTGAATTTCATTATTAGGCTCCTTCTCATAGCAATTTACTGTCTTGTACATCTAAAAACATTGGTCTTTCCCCCGAATTGGCACATTAATAAGACGCACCAAACGTTAAAAAGTTTCTCTGTTGTTGAAGAAACCTTACAACATACGTATCTGTTCACACTTCAGCCACATCTATTACAACGAAAAATCACATAAAAAACAGCCTTATCCATCAGCGATGAATAGACTGTTTTTGACTACATGATGTGCTCAGAAAACGTCATTAGTTATACTTTACCACAAATAAATCCAATAACCTATTTTGACGATAGATATTATCTATCAGCTATAGATGGAACCATATCCTAGGCACAAAATAAACGATATCACGTTCTATAATTGAATCCGATATTGGTCGTTTAAGCTAACGGGTAACTTGCCAAGTGCCGGCTTCACTCCTGCGATCACAGCGGCTAATGCTTCTACAGCATACTTTCGATTTTCATAACTACATATATACGTCTTGATCTCAGGTAGATCATTTATATCATAAGGATTACGTACAGAAGCTACGATCAATGCTGTATCTGATAACAAAGATAACTGACGAGCTAGTTCTGCCTGTCCAAGAGGTAACAGTCCTGATGATGTATACGCAGCAAAAATCACTTTAGGATAATGAACGGCTTGCTCTAACACGTGCTGAATCTCTTCTGGTTCTGGTCTAGAATCGATAATAATCTGCGTAGCATTAATGCCATAACTACGAAGCGCTTGAGCAGAGCTGATATCATGCCCTGTTGGTTCATCGACTTCTGTTAGACGTGTTACCTGTGGCCAGATCACTAATACCTGATCGTTTTCTTGTAAAGGCAATTGCCCTTCATCTTTGACAAGTGTAATACTTCGTTCTGCAATATCACGTAAAATCGGTTCGATCGTTGACGGCTCTAACCGCTCTGTCCACTCTTCTATCGGGTAAGGTTTTGCGTTCATTTGATGCTTCGCTTTGAGCGCAAGTATACGTTCGACCGAAGCATCAATTTGTGCTTCAGATAGATGACCTTGTTGAACAGCTTCTTTGATTGCTTCAATCGCAGCAATCTGATGCTCTAGTGTATGACTAACCAGCAATAGATCGGCTCCTGCTTGCGCCGCCATCACTGTTGCCTGTGGAATCGGAAAATGCTTCGCAATCGCATGCATTTCCAGACAATCGGTTACGATTAATCCGTCAAAACCCATTTCAGTCCGAAGCAGATCAGTCAATACTTTACGTGATAAAGTTGCTGGAATCGACTCTGGTTCAAACGCTGGAAAAATCACATGTGCAGACATAATCATATCTACCCCTGCTTGTATAGCCGCTCGAAAAGGAAGTAATTCTATCTGTTCCAAACGAGCTTTATCATGAGGCACCGAAGCCAAGCCGTAATGAGAATCGACTTCTGTATCTCCATGCCCGGGAAAATGCTTGGCTGTAGCGGCTACCTGTTCTTGTTGAATCGCTTGAATGGCAGCTGCTCCATGAGTCGCTACCACTTCTGGTTTTTCCGAATAGGAACGTACACCGATAACCGGATTGCGGGGGTTATTATTTACATCTACACATGGAGCAAAATTAACATTGATTCCAAGTGTGCGTAGTTCGCGTGCACTTATCGCTGAAGCCGCAGAAGTCAGACTTACATCATTTACAGCTCCTAATGTCATATTGCCTGGAATCAGGCTCATCTCGTCTTGGTCAATTCGGCTCACCATTCCTCCTTCTTGATCGATTGCTATCAATAATGGAGGTAATCCTTGCCTGTGAGCAATCTGTTGCAATCCTGCTGAAAGGTCTGTAATCTGACGAGCTTTTCCTATATTACGGCGAAAATAAATCACTCCACCTATATGATATTTCTCTATCAATTCAGTAATATGTTCATTCGGTACATTTGTATGAAATCCACATACAAATAATTGCCCGATTTTCTGGTCTAAGGTCAGGTCTGATAATTGAATCGTTTTCATATGTATCCCCCTTAAGCTTGAGCCTATTTTGAAAAGATGTCTTTATCCGAGCATGAAATGACTAGCTAGATCCTTATTTAAGTATAGATAACTATATGTAAGGCAACAAGCGGATAAAGTTTGGGTTTTGGGGAATTTTTTTAAGTAAATATACTGTATAGCTAGCGAAATATATGACATACCTATACACACCAAAAAGACATACCAAAAAGCCCTTTCCATTATTACCCTGGAAAGGACTTCTGGTTTCACGTTCGTATACCCTTTTTACTGACTATGGTTGTTATTCTATCTATTTTCATAAAGAGGAGGATTAGACACAAGAGACTTGACGACGACCTTGTTCGATCAGACGATACGCACGATCGACTTCAGCTTCGGTTGGCGAAGGAACCCCATCCAGCGGATAGATGCGTCCCAGCGCTTCCCATTTGTAGATGCCCATCTGATGATAAGGTAAAATTTCGAACTTCTCTACTCCTTTTAATGTACCGATAAATTCGCCTAAAGCGATCAAATCTTCTTCAGCATCATTAATTCCCGGTACAAATACATGGCGTATCCACATTTTGCGTCCATTGTCAGACAGCCATTGTGCAGTGTGTAGAGTGCGTTCATTCGATACACCAGTCAATTTTTTGTGCTTTTCATTGTTAATATGCTTAATATCTAGCATGACTAGGTCTGTGACTTCAAGCAGTTCATGGATTTTACCAGGTTCGTTGAATCCATTACTGTCGAGTGTTGTACTGAGATTCCAACGTTCTTTGACTGCCTTGAACAATTCTCTAACAAAAGGTGCTTGCAACGTTGGTTCGCCGCCGGATACAGTCAATCCTCCACCAGAAGAACGGTAGTAACTCAGGTAAGGTTCGATTTCAGCTAGCACTTCTTCTAGCTCCATCACTTTACCTCCGTCCAAGTTCCATGTATCAGGGTTATGACAGTATTGGCATTTCATCAGACAACCCTGCATAAATAGTACAAATCGTATGCCCGGGCCATCGACGGTACCGAACGTTTCTAGCGAGTGAACACGGCCTTTTACCATGATCAATCACCCCTTTCGTCTGAGTTGATGTATATAAGTTATGTGAAAATGTATCGCTCTAGCATGCTCCGTTACGTCAATAGATTATTTTTACGATCGCTGTTAAGATCGGATATCTGGAATGAACTGCTTTCGCAGTCGATATCCGAATCTTAAAGGCGAACGCTTCGCTTCTCCAAAATAATTCTATAGCCTTCACTCAGCAGATAGAGTTACATTTTCAGATATAACTTATATCATTCATTGTTGGTTAGCAGTTAAAAGCTTTGGTTAGTTTTATTGCTTTATTATTTTTAAAAGTTTGTATTACATTGATCCGTGGAATGTGCGGTTGATGACATCCATTTGTTGTTCACGAGTCAATTTCACAAAGTTAACAGCATATCCAGATACACGGATAGTTAATTGTGGGTAGTTTTCTGGGTGTTCCATAGCGTCTAGTAGTTGTTCACGAGCAAATACGTTCACGTTCAAGTGATGAGCGTTGCTACCAAAGTATCCATCTAGCATAGATACAAGGTTTGATTTACGGATTTCTTCTTCTTTACCTAATGCTTTTGGTACGATAGAGAATGTGTTAGAAATACCATCTAAGCTATCTTCGTATGGTAATTTAGCAACAGAACTTAGAGAAGCAAGTGCACCTTTTGTATCTCTTCCGTGCATAGGGTTAGCACCTGGTGCGAATGGTTCGCCAGCTTTACGTCCATCTGGTGTTGTACCTGTTTTTTTACCGTATACTACGTTAGAAGTGATTGTTAGTACTGATTGTGTTGGTGTTGCACCACGGTATGCTTTGTTTTTGCGAATCATACCCATAAATGTTTCTACCAATTCAACAGCAATTTGATCGACTTTATCATCGTTGTTACCGTAGCAAGGATATTCACCTTCAATTTTGAAGTCTACAGCAATACCACGTTCGTCACGGATAGGTGTTACTTTTGCATATTTGATAGCGCTCAATGAGTCAGCTGCTACAGATAGACCAGCAATACCACAAGCCATTGTACGTAAGATATCACGATCATGTAATGCCATTTCGATACGTTCGTAGCTATATTTGTCATGCATGTAATGGATAACGTTCAATGTGTTCATGTACAATTTGCCTAACCATTCCATCATTGCTTTGAAGCGTTTCATGACTTCGTCATATTCAAGCACTTCAGAAGTGATTGCAGGATATTCAGGTCCTACTTGAACGCCTGATTTCTCGTCACGTCCACCGTTGATTGCATATAATAATGCTTTGGCAAGGTTAGCACGAGCTCCGAAGAACTGCATTTGTTTACCGATACGCATAGCGGATACACAGCAAGCAATACCGTAATCATCGCCATAGATCGGACGCATAAGATCATCGTTTTCGTATTGGATAGAACTTGTTTCGATTGAAACTTTAGCACAGAATTTTTTGAAAGCTTCTGGCAATTGTTCTGACCACAATACAGTCAAGTTAGGTTCTGGTGCAGGTCCCAAGTTGTATAATGTATGCAAGAAACGGAAGCTGTTTTTAGTTACTAATGTTTTGCCATCTACAGCCATACCACCGATAGATTCTGTAACCCAAGTAGGGTCACCACTGAACAATTCGTTGTAGTCTGGAGTACGCAAGAATTTAACAATACGCAATTTCATTACGAAATGGTCAACTAGTTCTTGAGCTTGTTGTTCTGTTAATGTGCCTTCTTTTACATCACGTTCGATATAAATATCAAGGAAAGAAGATACACGTCCTAGAGACATCGCTGCACCATTTTGTTCTTTGATTGCTGCAAGGTAACCGAAGTATACCCATTGGAACGCTTCTTTAGCTGTTTGTGCAGGTTTGGAAATATCGAAGCCATGCATTTCAGCCATTTTTTTCAATTCGCCTAGAGCACGAATTTGTTCAGATACTTCTTCACGAAGACGAATAACTTCTTCATCAATTACATCAACTTCCATGTCATTCAAATCTTGTTTTCTTTCGTTGATCAAGAAGTCTACACCGTACAATGCTACGCGGCGATAGTCACCGATAATACGTCCACGACCGTAAGCATCTGGCAAGCCTGTAATGATACCTGCTTTACGTGCTGCTCTCATATCGGAAGTGTAAGCATCGAATACACCCTGGTTATGCGTTTTACGAATATTAGTGAAGATATCAATGATTTGTTCTGGTACTTCAAAGCCATATGCTTTACAAGCATCGATCATCATTTTGATACCACCGAACGGTTGAAGCGAACGACGGAAAGGAGCATCTGTTTGAACACCGACGATTTGTTCTTTGTCTTTGTCCAAGTATCCAGGACCATGTGAAGTGATAGTAGAAGGTGTTGCAGCATCTACATCCCATACTCCGCCACGTTCGATCTCTTCTTTAGATAGTTTAGAAATAATATCCCACAAGTCTTTTGTATTTGAAGTAGGGCCAGCTAGGAATGTTTCGTTTCCTTGATATGCGCTAATGTTTTGCTCAATAAAATCACGAGTATCTACATGTTTTGCCCATTTACCTGATTTGAAATTGCGCCATGCATCTTTTTTTAAATTATCCTGTACATTTCTTTCGATAACTGACATTGATAATCCCTCCATTATTGTGAATAAAATCACAAAAGCGTTTAAGCTAATGCTTGTCTCGCCTGTACGATACCGGAAGCTGTTATTTTCTCCCTCCGGCTATGTCTTTATTATGATGTAATTCATAAGCAGAGTATGTGACATTTATCACAAAATCGCATTTTTATTATGATTTTTATCACATTCTGTATCTATAACAGTTTTCAAAAATAACTATTACAGATATTCAGAAACCCTTTTACAGCATAAGCGAGCAACTAATTATGCTGTAAACACAGTAATATCAATCTACTAATACAAAAATATACATAAGATTTTACAACAAATAACTGTAGCATAATACCGGAATATACGACTTCTAACAACGAAATATATCACACTATTTCTGTATTATTCTATCTACACACTATAGAATAATGTTGGACATTGCATCACTCCTCTCTACGAATAAAAGAACGACTCTCATTAGTTCTGCTCATATCGCAAACTAGGAGATCGTTCTTTTGTATGAGGTGAATTTCCATATTTGCTTTATTTTTTATTTTCAATAGCGTATCTTGAGAGCCTATTTTTAGAGATGCCATTTAAATAAGAAGAAAAAAGGATCATCTCCAACGACTCTGCTATAAAAGCATTTGTGGAGTGATCCTTTTTTCAATCTACATGATTACTATTTCAAAAGTATACTTATTCAAATCTACCGTAGAATGCGTTGCGGTATACATCAGCTAGTTCAGTCACTAAAGGTAATTTAGGATTCGCTGTTGTACATTGATCTTCAAATGCACGGTCAGCAAGGTAATCGACACGAGATTCAAAGTCTTTTGCATCAAAGCCCAAAGCTTCAAATGTTTCTGGAATACCTAATTTACGGTTCAAGTCACGAATAGCATTGATCAAGCTGTTTACGCCCTCTTCAGTTGTACGTGCTGGCAATCCTAGGATGCGTGCAATTTCAGCATAACGTTCGTGAGCGATAAAGTGAGAATATTTAGGGAACGATGCGAATTTAGTTGGTTTTTTTGCATTGTAGCGGATAACGTGTGGCAACAAGATCGCATTGGTACGACCATGTGCTGTATGGTATTGTCCACCCCATTTGTGTGCCAAGCTATGGTTAATACCTAAGAATGCATTCGCAAATGCCATACCTGCAATCGTAGAAGCATTATGCATTTTTTCACGAGCCAGTTTGTCGCCTGTTAGAGCAGACTGTTCTAGATATTGGAATACCAGTTGAATCGCTTTGATTGCTAGTCCATCGGTAAAGTCACTTGCCATTACAGATACATAAGCTTCAATTGCATGAGTCAATACGTCCATACCTGTATCAGCTACAGCTACGCGAGGTAAAGAGTATACAAATTCAGGATCGATAATCGCTACGTCTGGTGTTAACTCATAATCGGCCAAAGGATATTTAGTGTTGCCTTTTTCTTTATCTGTAATAACTGCGAACGATGTTACTTCAGAACCTGTACCCGAAGTTGTAGGAATAGCTACGAATTGTGCTTTTTGTCCCAAATGTGGGTATTTGTAAATCCGTTTGCGGATATCCATGAATTTTTGTTTTAAGTTATCAAATTCAGTATCAGGGTATTCGTAGAACATCCACATGCCTTTAGCAGCATCCATAGGTGATCCACCACCAAGAGCGATAATGCAGTCAGGTTGGAAACGTTCCATCATTTGACGACCACGTTCAACTGTAGCTGTAGATGGATCTGGTTCTACATCAGAGAACACTTCAACAACCACTGGAGTTTGACGTTGACGCAAGTAATGTTGTACTTTTTCTACATAACCGAGTTGTACCATCATCGCATCTGTTACGATCACAACACGGCTAATATCAGGCATTTTAGCAAGGTATTGAGTTGCACCTTTTTCAAAATAAACTTTAGAAGGTATTTTGAACCATTGCATATTCACAGTACGACGAGCCACCCTTTTCACATTAATCAGATTCACTGCACTTACATTAGAAGAAGTAGAGTTACGACCATAAGATCCACAGCCTAGTGTTAGAGATGGTAAGTTAGTGTTGTAAAGGTCACCGATAGCTCCGTGTGTAGAAGGAGAGTTCACGATAATACGTCCAGTTTGTAGACGGTTAGCGAATTTTTGAATAACTTCATCATTATTAGAATGGATAGCTGAAGAGTGACCCATACCGCCAAATTCTACGATTTGTGCAGCACGTTCAATCCCTTGATCCGCATTTTTAACTCTATAGCAAGCCAACACAGGGCTTAATTTTTCAGCAGATAATGGGAATTTCGTACCGACACCTTCCAGTTCAGCAACCAATATTTTGGTGTCCGCTGGAACAGTAATTCCACAAAGTTCAGCAATTTTTACAGCAGATTGTCCTACAATAGAAGGATTCACTGCACATTTATCTGTATTCATTGCACCGTTTGTTAATTTGCCTGCTTCTTCTTTTGTTACAAAGTAGCAACCGTTATCGATCATTAATTTTTTCACTTTTTCATAGACAGGTTCTTCAATAACTACAGCCTGTTCAGAAGCACAGATCATACCATTATCAAACGATTTGGAAAGAATTAAGTCATTAACAGCTTGTTGTAGATCAGCACTTTTCTCGATAAAAGCAGGAACGTTACCAGGACCTACGCCAAGTGCAGGTTTACCACAGCTATATGCTGCTTTAACCATTGCGCCACCACCAGTAGCTAAGATCATGGCTACATCAGGATGGTTCATCAAAGCGTTTGTTTTGTCCATTGAAGGAGCATCAATCCACTGGATACAATCTGCAGGTGCACCATGTTTTACAGCTGCTTCAAGCAAAATGCGAGCTGCTTCTTTACTACAATTCTGTGCTGATGGATGGAAGCCGAAAATGATAGGGTTACGTGTTTTAATTGAAATTAATGATTTGAACATCGTTGTTGATGTTGGATTCGTTACAGGTGTAATCCCCATAATGATTCCGACAGGTTCAGCGATTTTTTGGAAGCTTTCATAATCATTGTCTTCAATAACACCGACTGTTTTATCATTTTTGATGCTGTGGTATATATATTCAGTAGCAAACATGTTTTTGATAATTTTATCTTCATATACACCTCTACCTGTTTCTTCAACAGCCAGTTTAGCAAGATACATATGTTGATCCAGACCAGCTAACGCCATTGCTTGTACGATGTTATCAATTTGTTCTTGATTCATATTCATAAATGCAGCGTGCGCTTTGTTAGCTTTATCAATTAATTTTTGAATTTCTTCCTGTGCACTCAATTCCACGTTGCGACTAGCATCATTTTTTACAGCCATTTCTCTCATCCTCCTCAGAATGTGTATTGCTTTTGTCTACGCACTGATCATAGCATAGAGACATAAATCATAATGTGATATTTTTCACAATCAATTTTTATTTTTTAAATTTATTCTATTTCATTTTTTCCTTTTGCATTTTAATATAAAAAGATGTATGATAATAGTGAAATTAATCACAAAGTACGAATAAGCTTTTCTTCATTTGTAAGTCATCATTATTACTATATAATGTAGAATTTAACTAATCATTTAATTTCCAATTTTTTTCCTAAAATGTTATGCATTATGATTAATTTCACGTATAATTGAAATAAAGGGGCGAATAATAATGAACAAGTCTTTAGAAGAAACTCAACCACGTCATAATACAGCATGCTTTTCGGAAATTAATCAGGAACGATTACTTAACCATTCTACAGAACGTAGTATCGCAGCAGGATCTCATTTATTCTGGGAAGGCGATTTATCCGATAAATTATATTTCCTTAAAAGTGGACGCGTTAAATTAACGAAATCAACCGATGAAGGTAAAGAATTGATTCTATATATGTATCAAGCAGGAGATATGATCGGTCAAGCTGACCCATTCTCTGGTACACGCCTTGGATTTACAGCAGAAGCAATAGAAGATACAGAAGTTGCTGTGATCGAACATAAAGAATTAGAATTAATGATCTGTCAGTATTGCGACTTTGCAATCGACTTTATGAAATGGATGGGAACGCATCACCGTCTGACTCAGACTAAAGTTCGTGACTTGATGTTATATGGTAAACCAGGTGCACTCTGCTCTACATTGATTCGTTTAAGCAATACGTATGGTGAAGATTACAATGATCAAGGTTCTATTTTGATTAACAAAAAAATCACGCATACAGACTTATCGAATATGATTGGTGCTACTCGTGAAAGTGTAAACCGGATGCTTAGCGATCTACGTAAAAAAGAAAGTATCGAATATGAACATGGTATGATCATTATCCATGACCTTGAAGCTTTACAAGAAGTATGTCACTGTGAATTATGCCCTAAAGAAATATGCAGAATCTAATGAATATTCAGTATCTTCTATACACTTACCTGTTTAGACAACTAAAGATACCAAAAAAGCTTTCCGTGTGTTACTCATAGCGGAAAGCTTTTTTTGATTCATTCATAGCGTACTATTCTACCCAATGCTCTGCCCAGTTCTGAATCTGCTCCATAACCGGCTTAAGTGCACGACCTTTGTCTGTTAACTCATATTCGATTCGAACAGGAGTCTCTGGATATACCTGACGAATCAGAATTCCACTGCTTTCTAGATCTTTCATTCGTTCAGATAGCATTTTGTCGCTCATCATCGGAATCAGATTAGAAATATCTTTAAAACGTTTAGGACCACTCATTAATGATTGAATAATTAGACCATTCCATCTTTTTCCTAAAAATGAAAACGCGGTCTCAAAACGGGGACATAATCCCAACTGGTGTTGCTCCATGTTCTCTCACCTCTTCAATTGTTCCGAAACACGGGATCGGATAGTCATAAGCTCGTATTTCATCATATTACGATGTTAACTTACGATTAGTTAGTACATATATTTTAGCATATTTTACCTGAAAAGAGAACGAAAACATTACATAATTACAGATTAATGCTCAATCTTTCAACATTATATTATGATTGTAGCGTTAAATCGATCAATTCTCGCAAAATGACCAGATCTTCTGCAATAATAGTTGTCAATGATCTATTATACAATACTGCCGCAGGATGATACATAGGAAAAATCCAGTATTCCTGTTCTGACCAGTGATATCCCTGATCCATATGATCGGCATCGACTTGTTGAATATGACTGCGCCGTGCTTGACCATGAACCTGAGAGACTTGGTATCCTTTGCCTAGTAATCGTTGTAAAGCAATATTGCCAAGCGTAATAATAATTTGCGGTTGTACCGTTTCAATCTCAGTATCCAAAATAGGTGCAAACGCAAATACTTCATACGAAGTCGGCGTACGATTCGATCGACTTGATCGTTCGGCTGTATGTTTACCTTGAATCATTTTGTCTTTGTATGGACGACTACGTACAGTACTTGTAATATATAGATCATTTCTTGTAATATTCAAAGCATCAAAGTAACCATCTAACACTTTACCTGCTTGTCCACAAAAAGGAATCCCTTTTTCAATCTCATTCGCTCCCGGTGCTTCTCCTACCATCATTAATCCACCCGGAAATTTACCATAACCACCTAAAAATCCTTCTAACCGATGTCCGGCTACTCGCTCCAAACATTCGCTAATTCGTGTTGGCGATAACGGAACGTTGCCAATCTGTGATTCTCTCTGTGCTTTAGACATCCATGCACTCCTTTCTATCACTAATCTACATGGTAGAGTGCTTTCATCAGTGTATAATAGCGATCTTGCTGGATAAAATCCCAAAAAAAGTACGCCTGTAGGCTATTAACCATACACGCGCACTTTTGAAAGATTTATTTTCTATGATTAATACTGTCTGGAACTCAGTTTGTTTGGTATAGCTGTTACGCCATTACTTTACTACCAAGTGCACGTGTAGGTTCTGTGCGACCGAATTCAGGACGTGTATTTATTGCAGGATACGCCCAGCGTACAGCGTTAGAGATAATGTGCATAATATCCTGATTGTAATACGTTGGATACGTCTCATGACCTGGACGGAAGTAAAAGACTTTACCATGTCCACGACGATACGTACAACCGCTACGGAATACTTCTCCGCCTTCAAAGTTGCTCAAGTATACCAATTCATCAGGAGCAGGAATATCGAAAAATTCACCATACATTTCTTCTTTATCCAGTGTAATGGAAGGGTTAACACCTTGAGCGATAGGATGCGTAGGATTTACACACCATAGAATTTCTTGCTCATCGGCTACACGCCATTTCAGATCACAACTGGTTCCCATTAATTGTTTAAATGGTTTGGAGAAATGTCCTGAATGAAGAACGATTAATCCCATACCTTCATTGACTCTTCTTGCTACCGCTTCTGCAATATCATCATCTACTAATTCGTGAGCTGTATGTCCCCACCATAACATCACATCGGTAGAATTCAACACAGACTCTGTCAAACCATGTTCCGGCTGATCGAGTGTAGCTGTACGGCAGGCAAAGCCTTCCTTCGATAGCCCATCCGCCAGAACAGTATGAATCCCATCAGGATATACTGCTTTGACATCATCACGGATTTTCTCATGTACAAACTCATTCCAGACCGTTACATTAATCATAAAAAACTTCCTCCTCTATATTAGACCCACCACATCTCACCAAGTTCTTCCTCAATCAAAACCTGCTTCAAGTTATGGACAGCTTTTGTGAAACCTTCATTTACTGACATTAGACCATCTTCGTGCTCTATACTTACAACATAATCGTATCCAACTAGACGTAATGTGCTGATAATATCAGCCCATGTTTTGTTATCATGACCAAAGCCTACTGTACGGAACTGCCATGCGCGATCTTGCATTTTGGTGTAGTCTTGCATATCTGTTACGCCGTGCATATTAACATTATCGGTATCTACCAGCGTATCTTTAGCATGAAAGTGATGAATTGCATTATTTTTTCCTAAAATTTTAATCGCTTGTACCGGATCAATCCCTTGCCACCACATATGACTCGGATCAAGGTTCGCTCCGATCACTTCACCAGCAGCTTCACGCAAGCGTAATAGTGTACCTGGAGTATGCACTGAGAAACCACCATGCAGTTCCAAACCAACTTTTACATTATGATCAGCAGCGAATTTACCATTCTCTGTCCAGTATGGAATGACTTTTTCTTCCCATTGCCATTTCATAAGATCCTGGAAATCATTCGGCCACGGTGCTACAGGCCAGTTCGGGTATTTCGCATCATCACTATCACCCGGACAACCGGAGAATGTATTTACAACCGCTACATCTAACTTCTGTGCCAGTTGAACGGATTTGATAAAGTCTTCATGGGATTCTTTGGCAATCGCTTTTTGCGGATGCAAAGGGTTACCATGACAGCTTAATGCACTAATCGTTAAACCACGAGAATCGATCGCTTGCTTGAATGCTCTAAGCTTACCTTCATCCGCAAGTAATTCGTCAGGCTTACAGTGAACATTACCTGGATTACCGCCAGAACCAAGCTCTACCATTTTAACGCCTTTTTCAGCTACATAATCCAATGCTTCTTCAAAGCTCATATTGTTGAGCAATACCATAAATACGCCTAATTTCATTTGTCCATCCTCCAGCTTCATTCGTTAATTTTATGAATGCAATCTGGTGAACTTATCACTTGAATCTAATCAATAGAGCGAACGGTGAGTTCTGTATTTGTCCTATCAGACAGTTGAGAATAGTGTAAATGCTCTATTATTAAATAATACGTCGAAACATGTCATAAAGTTCACCTAAATTGCGATTTATATCCATTTTAGTACAATTATTAGGATTGAACAGTAAGAGTTAGATTACACGCTTACTTTTCCACCTTTAGCACCGTATGATTTCACCCAGTTGATGCTTTGCTCGATACTTTGCAAAGGCGGTTGTAGGCATGAATCTTGCTCTACGACTAACCACTCTGCTCCTGCTTTTTCAGTAGCATCGGCTATCGCTGCAACAGGCACTTCACCTTCACCAAGTTCAACCGTCTGTGCACCTTTATCCGTGCGTTTGAAATCTTTCCAGTGAACAATCGGTAAGCGTCCAGCGTATTTTTGAATATATTCAATAGGATCATATCCACCATACTGTACCCAGCAACTATCCAATTCAACTTGCAATAGTGATGCAGGCACTTCAGTATACATCGCATCAAATACAGTATGTTCCCCTAATTTTTCAGTAAATTCAAATTCATGGTTGTGATATAACAACACTACATCGTTTTGATTGCACAATTCTCCAAGCTTGCGTAGATTCGTGAAAACTTCTGGCCAGTTACTACGGTGCTCTTCAGACAAGAATGGTACAATAATATAACGATTGCCAATTTCTTTGTTATAATCGATTAAAGACTGCGCATCTTGTAATAATTCTGTATATTGGGTATGAGAACCCACAACTTCAAGGTTGTGTTTTTTGAGTAATTCGTTAATTTGACTAGCAGTACGTCCGTAAAATCCAGCAAATTCAACACCTTGATATCCGAGCGATGCAACTTTAGCAATTGTACCTTCAAAATCTTTTTCTAAATCGTCTCGTACTGTGTATAATTGCAGTCCAACTTTAACCATTGCTCCATTCACTCCCACAATTTATGATAGTTGTATAGGATGATGATATTTAATAGCTGTTACCTTGTCTGTACCCTGCACGACTTTTGATAATCACATGCTTGCCTTCTAATGAAGAGCGTTGGAATGCATGCATCGCTTCAAGTACATGGTATGCTAGTTCACCACTTGCGCGGTGAGGTTGATTGTTGCGAATCGCTGTTACCATTTCGTTCAGACCTTTACCACGTTCATTACGAGTTCCTTCAAATACAGGAGGCACAATCTCAAACTCTTCTGAACCTGCACGTCTCAAGCGAACATCACCATCAAAAAAGTTAGGATCCGGAATATCTAATGTACCTTCTGTACCGTAGATTTCCATCCGAGGCAGTTGAGAGCCTCCTTTAATATCAAAACTGGTAATCATGGTAACGATTGCACTGTTTTCGAAATCGATCGTTCCTGCCAGATGTGTAGGTGTCTGTACACGTAATGGCGTACCTTCTTTGGGACCGCTATGAACATGACGATCAGGAATCTGTATACCGGCTGATGAGCTAATTCTAGTCATCGATCCTAACAAGCTTGTTAATGCTGTCAAATAGTAAGGCCCCATATCGAACATTGGTCCTCCACCTGGCGCATAGAAAAACTCAGGATCAGGATGCCAGGATTCAGGCCCACCACTCATCATAAAAGCAGAAGCTGCAATCGGTCGACCGATCAATCCATCGTCGATCGCTTTGCGCGCTGTTTCTATGCCTGAGCCGAGAAATGTATCCGGTGCACTGCCTACGCGGCGACCTACTTCTTTGGCTCGTAACAGTGTACGTTGACCATCTTCTAGCGATACTGCAAATGGCTTTTCAGCATAGACATGTTTTCCTGCTGCTAGTGCCGCCAAATTGACTGAAGCATGTGCCGCAGGAATCGTCAGGTTGATAATTAATTCAATATCTTCCTGTTGAAATAATTCCTCCGGAGTGAATGCGTTTGCAATGTTAAATTGTGAAGCTCTTGCTTGAGCCTTCTCAATCACCATATCTGCGCATGCTACCACTTCAACAACTGGACTTGATTGTAAATTTTCTAAATAGATCTCACTGATGTTACCGCATCCGATTAAGCCAGCTTTCATTCGTTCCACAGGTGATCCTCCTTTGGGCATCTGTTTTTCTAGGTGCAGAAAAGCTTTTCCTCTGGTGATAAGTATATCTAGGATTGCCCTGCATAACGACAATCTAGCAATGCTATGATAAACCCTTTATGTATGATGGACTTATACATACCATTGTCCTTTTTTGTTGATGATGTAATCTTGATGTTTTATAAGCTCGTTACAATAGTATTACTATTTGGTTTCAATTAAAATGAATAATATGATTAAAACATGAACTATTTGGTCAAATTTTAAATTTGTTGCTGAAAAGAGGATTTTTAATGGAATTAAGTGGAGAAATTTGTAAAGTTTACACCGCAGGTTATTCGTTTCATCGAAAACCTTTTTATATGAATGAGCCCGAAGGTGTCAAAAGTTACTTATTCCGTTTTCAAACCGAAGGAAACTGTTTGCTCCGTTACAAAGGAGGTATGGATGAAGTCGAAGTAGGTGATCTACATCTGTATGCACCTGATGAACCATATGAGCTAAAAATTGATTATACGCCTAATGCGGCTGGCTTACCTATGGTAGAAAGCGGCGACTATCATATCTTTTTCGGTGGTGAATGGGCAGACAAATGGTGGAAGCGTACAGAGCGACCTGCTAAAATAAAAATTCCGCTTAGTGATAATATCGTTGATTTATTACGTCAGATTTCGATGGAAAAAAGACGGATCGATGATCCTTATCCTGAGATTTTGTCTTATTATATGAAAATTCTGTGCTTATCGATCGATCGTTATTTATCTGAACAGCCTAGCAGTGGTCCAAAAACCTATTTAGCGTATCAAATCAAAAATTATATTGAAGAAAATGCGTCTACTGCGTTCAAATTAGATGATGTAGCGATGTATGTAGGAATTAGTGTTTCGCGGGCTGTCCATTTGTTCAAAGAAGCATTTGATACAACGATTATGCAATACGCCCTTGATGTTCGGCTGAATATGGCACAAGAGCGAATCGTATTTAGTCCAATGCCACTGGAAGAAGTTGCTGAATCTTCTGGGTTTGCAAATTATACGTATTTCCACCGGGTATTCCGTTCTCGCTTTGGCATGTCACCTAAAGAATTTCGGATCTCAAAGCGTGAACATATCACTTAAATAGGTAGCAGTTACGCCAAGATTTTACGGACTAATCATCTATAGGTAGAGAGATTCTTTGATCTAAAGAACCTCTCTTTTTTCATGTATAATAAACAGAATACACATTATAGATTATTTCATCATTTGATAGATCATTTCATTGCTTGATAAATCAGTCCAGCGCTTGTTCTATCATTTGTTTAATGAGCTATCTCAATATTTTGGATCTTTATAAGGAGCTTACAGCTATGAAAACGATTATCGATATTGCTCAAGCTGCCGGTGTTGCCAAAAGTACAGTATCACGTTATCTGAATGGCGGCTCGGTCAGTGACGAAACAAGAGAAAAAATCGAACGCATTATTAAACAATATAACTATGTCCCTAATACATTTGCTCGCAGCTTAAAAGCCAAAAAAACAAGTATTATCGGGATTATTGTACCGCGGCTCGATTCCTTTGCTGTATCTCAAATGTTAATAGGTATTGATGATACTTTGCGCCAAGAACAGTACCAGATGTTACTTGCTAATGCTAATCAAGAAACAGCTCGTGAGATCGAAGCGATCTATGAATTTTCCCGTCAAAAGATTTCGGGATTGCTGTTTATGGCAACCAAAATTACAGATGAACATCGCCAGGCTATTGCGAAATGCAATATCCCTGTTGTACTTATTGGTCAAGATGACGCGCTGTTACATAGTGTTATTCATGATGATCGTCAGGCTGGTTATATGTTAGGCAAATATGTATTATCCAAAGGGCATCGCCAGATCGCTTATCTAGGGGTGACTGAACAAGATGATGCAGTAGGTATCCAGCGTAAACTAGGATTCCAGCAAGCTTTTGAACACACGACTGATTATGATATCCGTTACTATGAATCAGGCTTTCGGATGGATCAAGCAGTCATCGCTGCTAATGATCTTCTAGATCAATGGAACCCTTCTATTGTTGTCGCTGCTACTGATAATATAGCGATCGGTGTATTCAAAGCAGCCCTCTCCAGACAGATTGATATTCCGACTACTTTATCGATCACAGGGTTCGGTGACTATGATATTACAGAGATTATGCATCCTGCTTTGACAACAGTCAAATTTCACTACAAAGAAGCCGGACAGTTAGCCGCTACCAACCTTATTCAGATGATTCATGGAGATTCTGTTCAAAAAACAACGATTTCAACTTGCGAACTTATTGTCCGAGAAAGCGTTGACAATCGTTAAATACCGACTTATAATACATTGGAACCGGTTCCGGTGTATTTTTTTAATTCAAATTGGAACCGGTTCCGTAGAAAGAATATATCAATAGCGATGGAGAATAATTTATGAAAATGAGTCGAACACAGTTGTATCGCACCTTAGATCAAGCTGATGTTGGAGAATGGGAAGCACTGAAGGTATTAGCCGATCAAAGCCCGTGGCGTCAGACTTTTCATATTCAACCTGAAGCCGGACTACTGAATGATCCGAATGGATTTTGCTTTTTTAACGGAGAATATCATCTTTTCTATCAATGGTTTCCATTAGGAACACAACATGGTATCAAATACTGGTATCACACTTCTTCTACTGATCTGGTTCATTGGCGTAATCAAGGGATCGGGATTGCTCCTGATACTATATATGATTCTCATGGAGCTTATTCTGGAAGCGCTATAGAAAAAGACAATCTGTTATATCTGATGTATACAGGTAATACGCGTAACAAGGATTGGAAGCGTTATCCATTCCAATGTATAGCTGTGATGAACACCCAGGGTCATATCTCAAAGCTACCCCCTGTGATCGAGCATGTACCTGATGGATATAGTGATCATTTTCGTGATCCGAAAGTCTGGCAAGATGGAGAATATTACTACTGTGTCATTGGCGCTCAGCGAATCAATCATACCGGGTGTGCGGTTATGTATCGTTCGCCTGATCTACAGACATGGACATTTCAAGGAGAATTACAGACATTCCTACCTTCATTCGGTTATATGTGGGAGTGCCCGGATTACTTTGAACTCAACCAACAAGGAATATTGTTATTTTCACCGCAAGGAATAGAACCGTTTGCAGATTCATTTCAAAATATTTATCAGTCCGGTTATATGATTGGTACTCCTTTGGATCTGAATACATGTGAATTTGATCATGGAGACTTTTGCGAGTTAGATCATGGATTCGATTTCTATGCTCCACAGACGACACTTGCACCGGATGGACGTAGATTGTTAGTCGGTTGGCTAGGCATGCCAGAGATTGATTATCCTACAGATCATCAAGGATGGGCGCACTGTCTCACATTGCCACGTGAATTGACGATCGAACAAGGGGAACTACGACAACGTCCTGTTCAAGAGCTTACTCAGCTACGTGGACAACGTTATCATGTTAATCATACAGTGGATAACCAACACCATCTGCTATCTTCTATGCAAGGCGTACAGTATGAAATGCTTGTTCAAATCAGTGATATTCAAGCTACCCGAATAGGCATAGAGTTACGCGTAGGCAACAATGAAAAAACCGTTCTGTATTATCAACCAGAGCTAGAAAAATTAACTTTAGACCGCTCATTATCCGGTCAACCTCTAGCGCTTGAATATGGAACAACACGAAGTTGTAGTTTATCTCTAGATGAAGGCACAGTAACACTGCATCTATTTGTAGATACATCTTCGATTGAAATTTTCGCTAATGATGGTCGTAAAGTATTGACAGCTCGTATCTTCCCTCAACCTGATAGCACAGGGATATCATTATTTGCGGAAGATGGAAGCGCATGCTTTGATGTTACACAATGGGATTTGTTAGCTAAGGAGGAACAATAATCATGTCTGAAAATCAAAAAATTGCTCAACAGGTAATCGAAGCTGTCGGAGGTAAAGACAATATCGCCTCATTTGCTCATTGTGCTACTCGCTTGCGAATTATGGTACATAACAAAGAGCTTATCGATCAAGAACGTACCGAAAACATAGATAAAGTAAAAGGCGCTTTTTTCAATTCAGGTCAGTACCAGATTATATTTGGTACCGGTACAGTAAATCGTATATTTGAAGAAGTTGAAAACTTAGGCGTAGAAAGTACTTCCAAAGACGATATCAAAAGTCAAAGTAAAAATGCAGGGAACTTTTTTCAACGCTCAATTCGTACATTTGGTGATGTATTTGTTCCTATTATTCCTGTTCTTGTAGCTACAGGTTTATTTATGGGATTACGAGGATTGTTAACACAACCTCAAATTCTAGCTCTTTTCGGTATGACACCTGATCATATCTCAGCTAACTTTCTATTATTTACACAAGTTTTAACCGATACAGCCTTTGCTTTTTTACCAGCGCTTGTAGCATGGTCTGCATTCCGTGTGTTTGGTGGAAGTCCAGTATTAGGGATTGTACTTGGTCTGATGTTAGTCAATCCTGCGCTCCCTAATGCTTATTCTGTCGCCGATGGATCTGCGCATCCGTTAACATTGTTCGGCTTTATTCCTGTTGTCGGTTATCAGGGTTCTGTATTGCCAGCATTTGTTATTGGTCTGATTGGAGCGAAGTTAGAAAAAGCATTACGTAAGCGGATTCCTGAAGCGATTGATCTGATTTTAACACCATTTCTAACGTTATTGATTATGATTACGCTTGGACTATTTGCAATTGGCCCTATTTTCCACTCACTGGAATCTGTTGTATTGAATGCGACCATTTATGTATTGGATATGCCTTATGGAATTGCAGGGCTATTGATCGGTTCTTTGCATCAAATTATTGTGGTAACTGGTGTTCATCATATTTTCAACTTTTTAGAAATTCAATTGTTAGAACGAACAGGTGTCAATCCGTTTAATGCTATTATCACTTGTGCGATGGCCGCTCAAGGTGGCGCATGTCTAGCGGTAGGTCTCAAAACCAAAGACAATAAGCTCAAAGCATTGGCGCTTCCTTCTTCTTTATCTGCTTTTCTAGGGATTACTGAGCCGGCTATTTTTGGAGTCAACTTACGTTATATGAAGCCATTTATTATGGGATTAATCGGTGGCGGTATTGGTGGTTTTATGGCTTCTTTGTTCCATTTAGCAGGATCAGGAATGGCGATTACTGTTATTCCAGGAACTTTGCTTTACTTGAACAGTCAACTTCCACTGTATATCTTATGTAACGTAGTAGCGATCGCGATCGCATTTACACTCACATGGTTGTTCGGATACAAAGATAAAGTAGTGATCACTGCAACAGATTCCGTTGTTGCTGATTCTATTGATTATGCAGAACCATCCACTTCTTCTATTGAATCAAGCTCATCTGCTATCAATAATACAACTTCTGCTTCTGCTAGTTCTCATGCAGTTAGTGACGTTCCGACTGATACCGCTGTATTGAATATTATAGCTCCGATTAGTGGAACACTGGTTCCGTTAGAACATGTGCCTGATCCTGCTTTTGCCGGCAAGCATATGGGTGAAGGTATAGCGATTGAACCGAACGAAGGTAAATTATACGCGCCTTTCGATGGAACGGTGGCACATGTGATGGATAAAAGTAAACATGCTATTATTGTTGAACATGCTAGTGGTGTACAATTATTGATTCATATTGGATTGGATACAGTGTCTTTGAAAGGACAAGCATTTACTTTACATGTGAAATCAGGTGATTCTATTCAAGCAGGGCAATTGTTGATTGAATTTGATATCGCTATGATCCAATCTTCTAATCTCTCTGTCATCACACCTGTTATTGTGCCCGATGGTATTGAACATATTCAGCTGATTCAACCTGCTGAACCTCAGCAAGTTCAAGCAAATGAACATTCTATTATGCAAGTGACGTACACTATCTCATCCTAACTATCAAAATAAACCTGAGGCGAACCAACGTTATGCTGGTGTATCGCCTCAGGTTTTTATCATTTATTATGCCTGTGTTACAGTGAATATTGAGTCTTAACGTTGCGTACGGTAAGCTTCCATCAATTCTTCAATAGCACTACGGCTAATCATTTTACCTTTAAAATAGATAAGGTCTTCTGAATCGCCTGTGAAAATGCAAGAAGGCTCATATTTTTTCAAAATAATACGATCGCTATCGACAAAAATCTCTAAACCATCTTTTACATCAATATTCATTACACGGCGCAATTCGATTGGAATAACGACCCGTCCTAATTCGTCTACTTTTCTTACAATACCAGTTGCTTTCATCATGTTATTTCTCCTCCAATTATATACTAGTATAACCCCTATATGACACTATTATATATCATTCTACAATTTTCTACATTTTTTTCAAATCGTAATAGTTATTATTAAATCATATTCAGTGTAATATGCCAAGTTAAAATTTTCAAATTTGCAAAAATAAATAAAAGCTTCTGTCATTTCCTTTAATTTTCAGGAAATAACAAAAGCTTTGTATACATGGTTATTCTACTCTTCTTCGCCTTCTTGTGAAGCCAATCGACGCTCTGTAGCTGCTCTTGTATCTATCGCTTCGCTAATAACCAGAGCAAGATCTTCATTTCCATACATCGACAATACACCGAATAATGTGTCATCAGGAATATCGCCTGCTTCTTCTTTGGGCACTGTCAAATTAATTCCTTGTTGTAGACGTGGATTATCTACCTGATCTGGATAAGCGGTCTGGTACAATTCTTTAGCATCAAATCCACGATTTACACACCACTGAGCAAATACCAGAATCATCATATCTTCATCTTGACGATAGCTTTGTACAATCTGCTCTTCTCTTAATTTCTGTTGCTCTTTGCTTGTTAGGTTGTCGTAATCATAATCATCCATCATATTGCATCCTTTCGAGGTGAACTATTTCTGTTGTTTATAAATCAGACGTTAATCGATCTGCTAAAATATGTGATTCCAATACCAGATCTGCGCGTATACTGCATTGTTCAGGCGTTGATAAACGATCTAGAAAATGATCAATCACTCCCATAAATCCGCGCCGTTCCCATATCGTCTCCCAGCTACCAAATTGTTGCTGCTGTGGTAACATATCTTTTTCATATAAATAAGCACTATCCATATTCATCACTTCGGCAGAACGTCCGCCACCATGCAAAATCAATCTTTCCATATCAATCCCTGCACTGCGAGCCATCGTATAGCTTCCGTATCGTCCATTACCTAACGACAACATGCCAGAAGCATGAAGCATCGGACCGTTGCCATTTCCTTGCTGACGAAGCTGATGAGCCATAACCGTATACGTGTCATTACCCAACCACATTAATAAATCCAACATATGGATCAGATCATCATATACCGTTTCTTTAGCAGGTACACTTTGTAAACGGGTACGATGTTTGACCACTTCGCACAATTCAAACCCGCCTGCTTCAGCTAGCCAGGCATAAGCATTCATATATAATGGAGCAAAACGACGATTAAATCCAACCGCAAGCAACAAATCTTTTTGCTCTGCTGTTGAGGTCATCTGGCGTGCTTCTTCTATATTATAAGATAACGGTTTATCCACATATACAGGCAATCCATATTGCAGACATTTCATTACAATATCATAATGCGTCGAAGTTGGGCTATGTACAAATACCGCATCCAGTTCCCACTTTTGAATATCTTCAATGTCAGTACTTCCTTTTGTCAGTCGAAATGTATCCATCGTCTGGCGTACAGTCTGCTCTGAATGACTGATAATTCCTACGACTTCTATATCTACACGATTGATCAGCAATGGCAAATACACTTTACGAGCAATATCCCCTATCCCGATCAAAGCGATCCGTTTGCGTTTTATATGTTTATTCTCGTGTTCTGTCATCATCTAATCTCCTTTGATCACAAGTATATGTATCTATCTCACCACTACTTCTACTATAGAAGCAATATCAAAAAGATAAAAGTAATTTTTAAATTTTATCTTTTTTTGTATTTATTTTGAAATTTCATATGGTTTTAAGCTATAACTCATGTGAATTTAATCGCAAAGCTTATAATAAGAGTATACAACATGACAGAACAAATATTTTAAAAATAACATCAAAAAAAATATACATCATCTATTGCAATTGTCGAATCATGGTGGTATATTTATATCATAAAGTTACTAAATGAAAGTAAGTTATAAAAAATTATGTAATTACAGAGGAGAAAATATCATGAACACAACATTTAAAAAAGTCTTATTGTCTACTGCTTTAGCTACTAGCCTGGGAGCTGTTGCTCTTGTTGCACCTATGGGAGCAAGCCAAGTATCGGCTGCTGCTGATACAAGTAATCACCAAAAAGCAAAAGACAAAGCAGAACAACGTGCAGATAACCTAGCTTACCAAACAGCAGTGTCTCAACAAGTAGAAGCTATGTTTGGAACAGCTAAAGAAACACCAACTGAACCAACAACTCCAGCAGTAACACCAACTAAAAATGCAACAACTGTTATTGTTCCACAAGGTGCTAGCTTGACTGAAATCGCTGCTCAATACGGTGTAACTGTAGATGAATTGATTGCTGCTAACAATCTTTTACCTGCTGGATACCAATTGACTATTCCACAAAAATAAGATTGATCCATCTGATCGGCCAACCGGATATCTTATAAAGACCAAAATATGATTATAGACCGCTCACATGCCAACATGTCAGCGGTTTTTGTCCCTTTATTTATAAATAGATGTCATCCAAATGAACAGTTTATACGTATCTAATGTTTGAATACACTGTTTTTTTGGGTTTTATATAGTGTAAGATATATTATGTATTATTTAAATTTTAATTATTTATTCAAAGAAATGGAGTGAACGATAAATGAGCAACTCACAATATGAAAAGGCTACTTTTGCAGGCGGATGTTTCTGGTGCATGGTATCCCCTTTTGAAGAACTACCAGGCATCATCAGTATTCGCTCCGGATATACAGGTGGACATACAGAGAATCCGACGTACAAAGAAGTATGTACCGAAACAACAGGACATGCAGAAGCTGTACAAATCGTATATGATCCAGAAATCTTTCCTTATACTAAATTGCTAGAATTATACTGGCAACAAATAGATCCTACTGATGCAGGTGGACAGTTCTACGATCGTGGTTCTTCTTACCGTACAACGATCTATTATCATACAGATGAGCAACGCGAGTTAGCAGAAATCTCCAAACAAGAAGTAGCTGCTAGCGGACGCTTTGACAAACCGATCGTAACACCGATCGAGCCTGCTCAGACTTTTTATGAAGCAGAAGAATATCATCAAGATTATCACAAAAAAAATACAGGACATTACAAACGCTATCGTAAAGGTTCTGGTCGGGACGCTTTTATCAACGAACACTGGTCTACCAAAATTGATAAAAGTGATCTAAAAAACAAACTATCCGAAATCCAATACCATGTTACTCAAAAAAATGGTACAGAACCTGCTTTCAAAAATGAGTTCTGGGATCATCATGGTGAAGGTATCTATGTCGATATCGTTTCTGGCGAGCCGTTGTTTAGCTCACTCGACAAATATGATTCCGGTTGCGGATGGCCAAGCTTTACCCGTCCAATTCGAGATTATCAAGTGAAAGAAAATATGGATTTGAGCCACTTTATGGTTCGTACTGAAGTACGTAGTCGCGAAGCAGACTCTCATCTAGGTCACTTGTTCGATGATGGCCCGGGTCCAAATGGATTGCGTTATTGCATTAACTCGGCTGCTCTACGCTTTGTTCCTAAAGAAGATCTAGAAGCTGAAGGATACAGCGAGTACAAAGCAATGTTCCAAGAAGCATAATAATACTAGATTCATCCATAAAGGCTCTTACCGCTAAGGTGAGAGCTTTTTATTATGCCCGGCTACCGTTTCGTCTAAGCATAGACGGGTAAATGAACTACATGGAATCCTTCTTATTCATCCTTTTAGGTGGTTGAATAATTAGTGATCGTTGTCTTTTATTCTATTTTATTGATAAGGAGTGTTTATGATGCCGTGGACTAACGGAGATTATCCCCCATCTATGAAAAATTTAGATACTCGTGTACGTCATAAAGCGATTGAGATCGCGAATGCTTTGCTAGATGAAGGTTATGAAGAAGGTCGAGCAATCGCGATTGCGACTGCCAAAGCTGAAGAATGGGATAAAGATCATCCCAAATAATGATCTAATGATAAAAAAACGATTGAACACAATGTTCAATCGTTTTTTCATTAATATCTTTATTTATGGAAATTTTATTACATATAGCGATATAGATATTATTCATCATCGTCATCTTCCCAAGTGTCATCATCTCTGTATGCAATATTGGATTTGGATTTGGATGAAGAAGAACTAGACCCGAATAAAGTAATCCCTTTAGAAGTATGAGTATGATAATGGTTGACTACTTTAGTATTATTCTTTTGATTTTGTAATTGACGTGTACGATAACGTTCTTCTGTTTTTGCTTTTTTTAGTGCTTGTTGTTGCGCTGTTATTTGATCATAAGCTAGTTGTAGTTCTGCAATAATACCTTTTATATTTTGTAATGATGCAAATGCAGATTCGTACTGACCATTCATTGTTAAATCTTCATAATCTTTTATAAATTTTTTAAAAGAATTTTTATAACGTTCACTTGCTCCCATGGGTAGATACCATTTTACTGTTCGATAGTGAAGCTTAAAATCATTTTCTAATCTTAACCTAAGGGGCACAGCATCATCACGGTAATCTATTAAGGTATTGATTGTACTAACCCATTGTTCAATAGATTCAATATAGGCTGTACATTGCTGTTGCAATAGATTTAAATTTTGGGGGGATTCTGAGAAAAGAGCATGCACTTTATCGTGTTGTTTCTGTATAGATTGATACTCCTCATCTAACATTGTGTTCATATTCCACTTGATCGCTTCTTGTTCAGCTTTAGCATAACTATATTTTAATTTATACTCAGCTTGCTTTACTTTTTCAGGAAGCTGTTGTTGTAATTGTTGCCACAATTGCAATTGCTCCTGACTAGCATATAATTCCTGTTCGATATAGATTAATTTAGAATCTAATGGTATAAGATGTTTTTCAGCTTCTATATATTTTTGAATATCTTCATGAAGATACTGTTGAATATGCTCTAAATCTGATTCAATCGTTTGTAAGGCTCTACATGCTTTCTCAAAATTTTTAAATGTATGATTCCAGACTGAAGATTTCAAATCTTGACGCGCTGAAACCCATGTTACAGATAATTCTAATTCAATACTCTTTAATACTTGCAACCGTTCATGTGCTCTTCTATGCTGTTCTCGAACGTTTTCTTGCAGAGCTATTCTATTCTCAATAATAACAATTGATTTCTCAATAGAGTCTTCTAATTGATTCCACAAGGATTGGGCTTGCAATAGATCAGCCTGACGAATAGAAGAATGAAAGGCTTCTAAAGTGTTACTGCTTTTATTTATCCATTGATAGGGATCAATCTCAACAGTTAATAAGCTATGCTTCTCTAGAGAATTATGAATTTCAAGGCGTACTGCTTTTATTTTGTCTTCAAACTCAATAGCATATTGATAATATATTTTTAGTTGTTCATACTGTTTTTGCAATATATTCACTTTTTGCTCTACTTTTTTTAAAAGTTGAAATGATTGAATAGTATCTGAATACTGCCATTGCTTACTTTTGCTGAGTAACTCTTGAATTTCTTTTTGTTGCCTAGACCACTTGGATAAACTTGATCCTATTTCAGTGGTAAAATGGTAAATATGTTGTTCTAGTATCTTAAAGGAATCTTCCCAATGAGTATAATAATCTTGTGTATACTGCTCTGCTTCTAGTAATTCATTTATTTTGAAACGATCTAAATTAATTTGTTCTTGAATCGTTTTATGTTTCTGCAAATATTTTTTTAATTCTTCTATCAGTTCTAATGAATCCCAAAAGAATGATGTCCAAGGTAACTTAATCTCAATTTCAATATCTTTTAACTGATTGAGTGTTTCTTTTAATATACTATATATTAATAAAGCATCTTTTTGAGTAATTCCACTTTTATTTTTTAATATATGATTAGAGTGTTCTAACAGTTCTTCAACTTCCTCCATAAGATTATTATTTTGAACATCAATAATTACTTTAATTTTGTGTATGTAAACAAATTTAGATTGTTTATATAACTTGATTATCCCTGTGAAAATAATAATCAAACCTGGTAAAAAAAATATACTTGCTACAATCCAAAATATAATAATCCATCCGTAGTTTGCTAAAAATCCATTCATTATTCGTACTCCTTGCTACTATGTAATGTATGTAGTTGATAAGTTTTTATCACTATTCTTATCGACAAAAATACTATAAATGTGAAGAATATACAAAAGAGGCACAGACTAATACATCGTCTGTGCCTCTTTTTCATTCATTTATAAAATAGCTTCAATACTTATTCCATATTCAATCAATGTTTATACAGACTGAATCGCTTCTTCAATAGCATCATCGCCAGACACAAGGTCGAAAGAACGACGATACGTACTGGATTGATCTAAAATGGATGCGATCACTGAAGCGACATCTTCGCGTGGGATACTGCCTTTTTCTCCTAAATGTTCAACCAATTTCACTTTCCCTGTACCACTATCGTTCAACAATCCACCCGGACGGATAATTGTATAATCAAGTGAACTGGCTTCTAGCATTTTATCCGCATAATGTTTAGCGACATAATAAGTTTTCATATCGTCTGGCCATTGCGTACGATCTTCTGCATACAATGCGCTCACTAGCACAAAGCGTGAAATGCCTGCTTTCTCAGCAGCTTCCATACTTTTGACTGCTCCATCTAGATCAATCAATAACGTTTTGTCTGCACCTGTGCTACCACCAGAACCTGCTGCAAAAACCACTGCATCTGCTCCTTGAAGTACTTTGGTTAGATCTTCTACTGATCCTTCCAAGTCTGCAAGTACAGCTTGAGCACCTACTTTTTCTAATGCTTCCGCTTGTTCCGGTTTGCGGATAACGGCACTGACTTTATGTTGATTTGCTGCTAATTGAGTAGTTAAGATTTTACCAATCTGTCCATTAGCTCCAATAATTGCGATATTCATTTTAGTGTCCTCCTATAGGCAAAAAAAGATTCGGTCTTTACTATGTATACCCCAATTACATACTATTTATTCTGTCTGTGTTCAAATTGTACTTGAATCTTTAGATTTCTGATTAGAAAAAACAATGGCTATACGTCAAAAAAGCGAGCATTCATCGTCATTAGCTACGAATTCATACTCGCCCAAATATTTTTGATATAAACTTAATTCCAAGAAGCTGGTTTGATCTCGACAGGCTTGATCTCAGCCACATCCATATAGTGTTTGCCCCAGTTATACATCGCATCCAGAATAGGCATTAAAGTTTCGCCCATTTGGGTTAATGAATATTCTACTTTGGGTGGAACGACTGGATAGACTTCACGATGCACAATAAGATCTTCTTCCAGTTCACGTAATTGACTGACTAACATCCGTTGCGTAATGCCGGGGATCAATGCTTTAAGTTCACCGAACCGTTTTGTTCCGCTTTTACCCAGATGCCACAAGATCAACATTTTCCATTTACCACCGATCACAGATAAAGTTAATTCTTTTTCACAATTAAATATACGTTCACGCATGATTAAGATTCCTCCAATTCGGCTAATAACATATGCTAAAGGATTGTTTTTTATACGGATTTACCTTTTTACGTTACCTTTATTATAACTGAAAAAAGGTTAACAGTATACTTTTAGACACTATGTAAATAAAAAGTGCGTACTTACATAAAGAGCACCTTTTACTTTATACTAGCAATACGTCGATGATAGCTGTCCACGCTATGTAGCATGATAGTAATCATCGAACGAGTCATTATACCGAACGAAACATACAACTAGGAGGAATTATATATTATGGAACTTCAATTAGCATTAGACTTGGTTAACATCCCTGATGGGATTGCACTTGTAAAAGAAGTAGAACCTTTTATCGATATCGTAGAAATTGGTACACCAATCGTAATTAACGAAGGTCTTCATGCTGTAAAAGCAATGAAAGATGCTTTCCCTAACTTGAAAGTACTTGCTGACCTTAAAATCATGGATGCTGGTGGTTATGAAGTGATGAAGGCTTCTGAAGCTGGTGCAGATATCGTAACTGTTCTAGGTGCAAGTAATGACCTAACTATCAAAGGTTGCGTAGACGAAGCTAAAAAACAAGGTAGCAAAGTATTGGTAGATATGATCAATGTCAAAGATATCGCAACTCGTGCTAAAGAATTGGACGAGCTAGGCGTAGACTATATCTGTGTACACACAGGTTATGACGGTCAAGCAGCAGGTCAAAATCCGTTTGAAGATTTAGCGACTATCAAAAGTGTAGTTAAAAACTCTAAAACAGCAATCGCTGGCGGTATCAAATTAGAAACATTGCCAGAAGCAATCAAAGCTAACCCTGATCTAATCATCGTTGGTGGCGGAATTACTGGTCAAGACGATAAAGCTGGCGTAGCTTCTCAAATTCGCGACTTGATCACTAAAGGTTAATTCGATGAGTAACCAAGCAGGAATCTCTACACATTTTGATCGTATTATTCAAGAATTAGAACGTACACTTGCAGCAATTCCTGAAGTCGAAGCAGAAGCATTGGTACAACAGATTTTGACAGCACGTCAAATCTTTGTAGCTGGTGCTGGACGTTCCGGTCTAATGGCAAAAGCATTCGCTATGCGCTTGATGCAATTGGGTCTTGATGCTTATGTTGTCGGTGAGACGGTTACTCCGCGTGCTGGAAAAGGTGATTTGTTAATCATCGCTTCCGGTTCTGGAGAAACACAAGGTCTTGTCCTAATGGCTGAAAAAGCGCAAAAAGCGGAAGTGACTATTGCTGCGGTTACCATTTTTCCTGAATCAACAATCGGTCAGAAGTCTGCTCTAACTGTCAAATTGCCGGGTTCTCCTAAAGATCCAGCCGATCATAATCAATATGAGACTGTTCAACCGATGGGTTCATTGTTCGAACAGACTGTATTATTATTTTTCGATGGATTGATGCTTCGCTTAATGGAACATCGTGGCGGAGATTCAGCAGCTATGTTTACTAATCACGCTAATTTAGAGTAAATTAATTTCTAAATAAACAGCATTCAATATCCACAGAAGGATTCCCCTCCTTTTGTGGATTTTTTGTGTGTAATGGGACAAGATGAATGATTTAGGTTACACTATTAAAGTAACATAGTATCGAAAAGTTACGATGATCACATTTTATCCCAAACAGAGGTGACTATATATGTTGAAATTAGGCGTACTGGATCAATCCCATATTAACGAAGGCGAAGATGCCAAAGATGCTTTGGCCAATACATTAAAATTAGCGCAAGAAGCAGACCGATTAGGCTTCTCCAGATTCTGGATGTCAGAACATCATGCTTCTCCAAGTCTGGCTCATTCCAGCCCTGAAGTATTAATCGCTCATGTAGCCGCACTGACATCACGAATTCGTGTCGGTTCAGGCGGTATTATGCTACCTCACTATAGTGCTTACAAAGTAGCAGAAAATTTCCGTCTATTAGAAGCACTTTATCCTAACCGTATCGATCTCGGTGTTGGTCGTGCACCTGGTGGTATGCCACTGGCTACACGCGCACTTCAAGAAGGTAAACTTCCATCGATGCATGCATCTGATCGCTATCCACAACAAATTGTTGATCTTATTGCTTATATGAATGATGCTCTACCTGGGGATCACCGGTTCCCCGGATTGATAGCTGAACCTAGTATCGAGACAGCTCCTGAGTTGTGGTTACTCGGTTCGAGTGGTGGAACTGCTGATCTGGCCGCAATGACAGGCGCTTCGTATGCATTTGCTCAATTTTTCGGGACAGCCGGTGGTGAAGATGCAGTTGCTCATTATAAAGAGAACTTCAAACCTTCACTGATGTCTAACACTCCAAAATCACTTGCAGCGATTACTGTTTCTTGCGCAGACACAGAGGAAGAAGCAGAATACCATATGCGTAGCAATGATCTGTATTTCTTAATGCTACGTCAGAATAATCCAATGCCTTATTTACCATCTGCCAAAACAGCAGCACAATACCCTTATACCGATTCAGAAAAAGCACATATTCAAGATACACGCCGCTTCCGTGTTGTCGGTACACCTGATCAGGTCAAAGAAAAAATGTTACAGTTTGCTAAAGACTATCAGACAGATGAATTACTTGTGGTCTCCGCTATTCATAACACCGAAGCTCGCTTGAAATCATATCGTTTGTTAGCAGAAACTTTTGATCTTCAAGCTTAAATCATTGATGTTCGTCAATTGTACTCTGATATGCTATGTAATTTGACCATAATCTTATCTATTGAAAGTACATTGATAAGTTATTGATAGCTGTCAGACTCCTAATTAAGTATTTATCTGTATAATGGATCTGTATTTGCTAAAAGTAAAAAACAAACCAACAAGGGAGCGACTCATTATCGCTCCCCTTTGATTTGCGTGTCATATGCATATGTGTTGTACCAATGATTGATAAGAGTTGTATCTTTGTTTATATGCTGACTATATCTATTATAGGTGCATCTTTATACCTGAGTTAAACAATGAGCAGGAATATGATCGGACAACCAGACTTCATGCCCTGCAAAATAAAAAGTCACCCCTGCTTCTATCGCGCGCACAGTATCGACTTGTAAAAGGACTAATTTGCCTCTACGCTTACCTGCTAATTCGGCAAAATGTGTACTCGCTGATAAATGCACATACTGGCGATTCATAGACAGAAGCCCTTGCTCTAATATGAGTGGTAATGCTTTCTCATGTGTACCATGATATAAGATTTCAGGCGGTGTACCTTGTTCATATTGCACCTGAGTATGACTATGACCATATCTAGCTTTGATACGATCTTCATTGATTTCAAAGCGTTGTTTGTCAGATTGTACGACTACCTGATGAATATCACCTTCTGTAATCTCGCTCCATCCTTTTTGCTCACGTAACACATGGACTAACTCTTCCAATGTACACGAACCATCACGAGCATCTAACAGGATTCCATATTCTTCAGGCGTATGACGCAAAATCAGACTCATATATTTACTTAATTGTACTTCTTGTTTGGATGTTAACATCGCCAAGCTCCTTTAGTATGAATTTTGAGTAAGTGTATACTCACTTTGAATTTTAAATGTTACTATGTACATACAGAAAATTGTACAAGCATTTTAGAGAAAAATAGTTCATTTCAGAAAATAGGAGATCATGTATGCAACCATCTGTAACAAAAGAACAAGTTTCACCTCAAAATGACCGCTTTCCAGCAGCTCTATTCTGCCTGACTGCTGGTGCTTTTGCTATTGGTATGACTGAATTCGTCATTATGGGACTGCTACCTAATGTAGCTAACGACCTTCATGTCACGATTCCACAAGCAGGGCAATTGATTACAAGTTATGCACTTGGTGTAGCTGTAGGAGCACCTGTCTTAACCGTATTAACCCATCGTATTCCGCAGAAGCAATTACTGTGTTTGTTAATGATTATTTTTATACTGGGTAATGCTCTGGCTGTCATTGCTCCTAACTATGGATTATTAATGGCTTCAAGACTAGTGACTGCTCTAGCACACGGTACTTTTTTGGGAGCAAGCTCACTTATAGCGGCTAGACTGGTACGACCGGAGAAAAGAGCTAGTGCCGTCTCTATGGTTCTTGCCGGGCTTACGATCGCTAATATTATCGGTGTTCCTTTTGGAACATTTATCGGACAATATTTGGGCTGGCGTTCTTCATTCGGTGCGATTACGATTATGGGTATGATCTCACTAATCGGTATCTTTTTCTTAATTCCGAAGATTGAGCAGTCTGGACCTTCGAGTCTTGCCAAAGAATTCCGTAGTCTAATCAATCCACAAGTGCTGCTTATTTTATTCACCGGTGCTTTTGGCTGTGGTAGTATGTTTACTGTCTTTACATACATTACCCCTTTACTCACAGATGTGAGCGGATTTCAAGAACATAGTGTAACATGGATTCTGGTGATGTTCGGTGTAGGTGTAACGTTAGGTAATATTATAGGCGGTAGGTTAGCAGATTGGAAGCTAATGCCTTCTCTAATTGCGACGTTTACTATTCTTGTGATCTTATTGGTTATTCTATCAAGCGTACTTCACAATCAGATTTTAACGTTAGTATTTGTTTTTCTCTGGGGTGCAGCCGCGTTCGGGATTATGCCAGGTATCCAGATTCGTATTATGAATCTGGCTCATGAAGCACCAAGACTTGCAGCGACTTCCAGTCACTCTGCACTGAATTTGGGCAATGCAGGTGGTGCTTTTCTCGGTGGTGTAGTGATTACACATCTTGGATTGCCTTATGTACCGCTGATCGGTGGTGCTGTAGCTGTAGTTGGCATTTTGGGATCGATTCTTAGTTATTATCTTGTTGAAAAAAGAGCTAGCACCAAAACGATATAACAAAAAAAGCCGTCAGGTTGATCTTAATGATCTACCTGACGGCTTTTATTTTATACTTTGATACTTTTATGATTGATTTGTAGTGATTGCGGAGTAGATGTTATTGGTTTAACAGCTACTTTACTTACAGATACAGCTAATGTGGATGTACGTTTGATCGGCAATAAGTGACGTACTTGCCATGTTGTTGTCATCGTCCATGTGATCACTTTACCTGCAATCCATACCGCCAAAACGGTATATATGGTTTCTTTAAGCGGTAAATAGAACAGACAGATTAACAATACAATCGCATCACTTGCAAAAAATACATTACCGATTTTCCAACCGCTCCAATCACTGATCAATTTGGACAACACATCATCGCCTCCGGTCGCCCCACCATATCGTAGAACGATTCCTGCTCCTAGACCGGTTAACAACCCAGATAATACAGCGGCTGCTAGCAGGTTACCGTGCAGGTCCACCACAAACAACGATAATTGCTCAAATAATGAGTAAAATAGTGAAAACGATAGTGCTCCAATCAGTGTAAATAACATAAATCGGCGGCCTTTCAACCACCATGCAAGTAATATCACTGGTATATCCAGCAGTAAAGCTGTCCAAGCCGGTGACCATCCAAATGCATATTTTCCTAATAAGGCTAATCCTACAAATCCGCCTTCTGATAATTGATTCTGAACATTAATGTGATAATAAGCAAACGCTAAAATCAAAGTTCCAAGCAGTATTATGGCAATCTGCCTTAATACTGTTTTATCCATTTGTTTTCTCCTCATACAAGCTCCCTCTATTTCTCGTAAGTTTGATCGATATCGACCGACTCTTACGTGAGGCAAACTTGGAGGACTTTGTCCTTCGCATACATGATTCCCTCTTCCGTTCGAGTTGGTCTATAGTGACTTGTTCTCTACGGAAGAGCTAAGTATAAGAGAGATCATAACGTTTCCAAACCGTCCTTTGGGGAAGTATCCTTCGGGGACCCATGGTATCCTGATCCTTTCGTTAATAGATTCTAAAGCTAAATTAATTATACCACAGGAACAGCAATGCTAAACAGCTTGCTTGTGTAAAATATAAAGAAGTATTGTATAATGTACGTTAAAAATGGTTCCAAGGTGATTTATTAATATTCTCGTTAATAATATTTAACACTTTTCGGAAAGAGGCTAGTTCTTCTTCGGTAACTCCTGACAAAATATCAGCATGAAGCGATTCGTTCACCGGTTTAAGATTTTGTTGCATTTCTTTTCCCTGTTCTGTGATATATGTAAAATAAGCTCTTCGATCGGTAGGGCTTTCTTTTCGCTCCACTAGATGTTTCTTTTCCAATTGATCAATTAAACGAGTTACATTTGCAGAAGGTTTATCAAGCAGACTTGCTAACTCTTTTTGATTAATACCTTGTTTTTCTGTTAATTGATTCAATACTGCTGATTGCTCTGCTGTAATTTCAAATTCTTCAAATCGGTTGGTAGCTGTTTGTCTGAATTTACGGCCAATATTACTAATAAAAAATCCTATAGACTGTGCCATCCTCTATGTTGTCTCCCTTAAAGTTCAGAATATATGACTAGATGCAAATCACTTTAAAGTTCATTTTTCATTTTCTTGTGTATCTCTTATCGATTATAGTGAAGCTTTTTTTAAAATGCAAAAAAAAGACCTTATAGCTAGAGCTATAAGACCTTTTTTTGAATATAAAATAGCAGTTAAGCTTCAACAGGAATAGCTACAGCTAATGAACTTGCTGCTATACAATCACAAGCTAATTTGGCTTCAGCAAACATCGAATGAACAACTTGCTCTACACTCGTGATCTCTTTAACCAATCCTGCAATTTGCCCTGCCATAACTGATCCATTTTCAGTATCGCCTTCCAGTACTGCTTTGCGTAGCGAGCCTAATGCTAATTCTTCTAATTGATCTCGTGAAGCATGTTCTTGTTCTAATTTAATATATTCTAATGTCATTTTGTTTTTGATGCTACGTACAGGTGCACCTTGCGTACGTCCTGTCACTAATGTATCGGTATCTTTAGCATGAACAACAGCTAATTTGAAATTCTCATGGGTTGGGCATTCTGTAGTCGCTAAGAAGCGAGTACCTACTTGCACACCTTGTGCTCCAAGTGCAAAAGCTGCCGCCACACCACGTCCATCCGCAATGCCACCTGCGGCAATCACAGGGATTGTTACACTATCAACCACTTGTGGGATCAAAGACATTGTAGTCGTTTCCCCTACATGTCCCCCTGCTTCGGTGCCTTCTGCCACAATAGCGTCTGCACCAAGCTCTTGCATTTTACGAGCAATTGCTACTGAAGGTACCACTGGAATGACGATAATTCCTGCTGCTTTCCACATAGGAATATAATTTTTAGGTGAACCAGCACCTGTAGTCACTACTTTAATCTTCTCATCAATAATAACTTGTGCTAATTCATCCCGATTTTCCGCCATTAGCATAATATTTACACCGAACGGTTTGTTTGTTAACTGTTTGCATTTGTGAATTTCTTCACGTAATTGCTCGGCTGTAAATCCACCTGAAGCTAAAATGCCTAATCCCCCTGCGTTCGATACTGCTGCTGCTAATGGAGCTAATGCAATCTGTGCCATAGCACCTTGAAAAATAGGATATTGGATACCTAGTAATGTTGTAATACTCATGTCTAACTCCTCCTTATATCATAATAAATGATTTTGAATACAATCAATTAAGCAGCTTTATTTTTAAGAGTAACGGTACGATTTCGATTTTCATACCATTTAAAGAATAAGGCTAGTAAGATACCGAATAAGCTAATCGCCAAAGCGATATAAAAAGCTTGTGTAAAATCACCGTTATGCGCATCTGCTACTTGAGCCGCAATTCTTGGTCCAAAAAAAGCTGCCATAGAATACCCGATAAATGTGACTCCATAATTAATGCCATAATATTTCATACCGAACTTCTCAGCAACAAGGGAAGGAAATACTCCCATCGTTCCTCCAAAGCAAAGACCGATACCGATAAGAGCAACAGCAAATCCGACAGTCGACGTTGTCAATGCAATCAATAAAAGCATGGCAGCAATAACACCATAAATACAGATCAGTGCATTATAACGTCCTAAGCGATCTGATACAGCGCCCCAGAATACTCGTCCAAGACAATTACTTAATGAATATAGACTTACATAATACGCGGCTGCAACAGCAGTCAAGCTAAACATACTTTGACCGATAGCCGAAGCATTCGAAGCCACCATCATACCCGATAGTGCTCCGATCATAAATAATACCGCAATAATATAGAATTTAGGTTGACGAACCATCTCTGTCCATCTCAGACTTTGACCACTATTCGATGTATTATGGATAGTTGATGGTGGTGTCCAACCGACAGGTTGATAACCAGCCGGAGCTACTTTAATAAATAATCCGCAACCTATAATAATAATTAAATAGACAACACCCATCGTATTAAATGCAGATGCTACACCACTACTTTGAATCAAATAACCTGCGATTGGTGCAGCAATAATAGTTCCGCCTCCATACCCTGCGGTGACAATTCCGGCGGCAAGCCCTTTTTTGTCTGGAAATAACTTAATCGTGTTACCTATAGTACCGGAGTAAGCAATCCCTTGACCAAGCCCTGTCAGGACACCATATGAAAGGTATAACATCCAGGGAGTATTACTCAATCCTGTTAAAAAAAATCCGATGCCAAACATCGATCCACCTAATAAAATCGCTAGCTTAGCTCCACCACGATCGACTAACTTTCCTCCAAGAATCATAGGAATAGGAGAAATAGCACCATTAATTGTAAAAGCCATCATTACGACTGCTCTTGACCATCCGTGAGCTTCTTGCAAAGGTCCAGCAAATACACTAAACGCATAGATAGCACCTACACATAAATTAATGAGTGTAGATAAGATTAAGATTCGCCACCGATTTAATGTAAGATCCATATATTCAGCTTCCTTTCAATCTTCAGTTATAGTAATCGTTTAAACTTCTACTGCTTCTAATTGTTTTGCTTTTTCTTTTGTCGCAATAATTTCTTTCAGTTCGCCCCATGTTTCTTGAAAAAGACCTATATCCATTAATTTTAATTGAGCAGAAATATCTGGTTTGAATCCCATTTGGTCTAATACATCACGTTGCAAATCAATACCAGGCGCAATTTCAATTAATGTCATTTTGCCTTTAATCAATTGAAAAACTGCACGTTCAGTAACATATAAAACGTTTTGCTCTGTAGTGGATGCATATTGACCGCTGAACGTAATTTGTTGAACTTGTTTAATAAATTTTTGAGCTTTGCCTTCTTGAACAATATTTAACTGACCATTTGCGACGCTGATCTGTAGACCCCCCGCTGTAAAACTACCGCAAAAGATTAAGTTTTTGGCAGACTGAGAAATATTAATAAATCCACCACAACCGGCGACACGTGTACCAAATTTGCTCACATTCACATTGCCCTGCTCATCCGATTGAGCAAGACCTAATACAGATAGATCAATCCCACCACCATCATAAAAATCGAACTGTGCATGATGATCAATAATTGCTTCGCTATTATAAGCATGACCGAAATTACCACCTGATCCCGGTACACCACCGATTGAACCTGCTTCTGTAGTCAACGTAAGTTGATCATTGACTTCTTCTTCCAAAGCCACAGTAGCTACATTCGCTGGAATACCTACACCCAAATTCAAAATCGTATTCGGTTGTAGTTCCATTGCACAACGTCTAGCAATAATTTTACGTTCATCTAGTGGTAGAGGATCAACAGATTGCAAAGGTACTTTCAATTCACCAGAGAAACCAGGATTGTATTGTGTGACTTCTGTCTGAAAATGATTTTCAGGTTTAGCAATCACGATATGATCGATAAGAATACCCGGTACTTTGACATGCTTGGGATTGAGTGTTCCTGTTTTGGCTAGGCTTTCTACTTGGGCAATAACAATCCCGCCTGAATTTCGTACAGCTTGAGCAATAGGTAACACTTCCATCAATAGACCTTCTTTTTCCATCGTTAAGTTGCCACGTTCATCAGCTACTGTCCCGCGGATCAACGCTATTTGAATCGGAAACGTTTTGTAAAACAACCATTCTTCGCCTTCAAATTCAATGACTTTAACAATATCTTCTGTCGTACAAGCAGACATTTTAGCCCCTTCGATCCTTGGATCAACAAAGGTACCTAGCCCAATTTTGGTAATGACTCCTGGACGTTTGGCTGCAATTTCTCGGTACAGTTGAGTAATCACGCCTTGTGGCAAATTATAAGCTTCACATTTATTATCTTCGATTAATTTCGCCATTTGAGGAGACGCGATAGCTATACCACCGATCCAACGTTTAATTAATCCCTCGATGCCTAAATGACTCATTCCTTTTTCTTTGCGGTTACCGACAGCACTTGCATGCATAATCGTTAAATTACGTGGTGCTCCTGTTTCATTAAAACGATCTTTAATAGCAATCCCTATCTCTTCTGCCCAACAAGATAATCCAAAACCACTTGCTGCTACGGTATCTCCATCTTTGATCAATGCTGCTGCTTGAGCTGCTGTTATTACTTTTGACATGATCCACACTCTCCTTGTGATTAATTTCACATAATACTCATCAAAAATTATTTTTTCATTTGCCGATGATAGATTATGTTATTTCCTTATATATTAAGCACTACATAACATCGGTTATTATTGCTGAAATGAAAAAATAGGTGGTATACAATATTTTATTGCAAGCAATACTGCACTATCTTATAAATACAACCATTTGAAATAGTTTCATGTGGTTGTATTTCATATGTCTAATATACATCATATAATGCTAATTAAAAGTGTATAGTTTGTGTTGTTATATAAAGAATAATAAGGATATTTTTGATATATTTCTTTGTATATGTATCTAGTATGTATCTAGGAAAAGCAGAGTATTTCCATTTACCTTTCTTTTACTTTTGATTCTATTCACTTGTTCTATAGATGATTGTTTACTAAAAATGTTCAATATCTGAATAAAGTACACTCCATATTTTGAATTTTTTGGTGATTTAAAATATTCATTTTAAAAGTGAGTAATGATATAGACAGCTATAGACTCATCTTATCTTGTTCTATAATTTTAATATCCAATACTCACATTCAACTTCAAATCGAATCTACATTTCCAACTGTATTTTAAATTGTTTATCATTTTCAATAGATTGTACTCTTCTCGGTTAAATCGTTGGTTTAACAATCTTATATACTGGTTCTCTTTGGATTGGTTATTATGATATAACAACAACTACACTAAAATAGATTTTTACTTTTTTATTACATCGGTTATACCAATATACAAAAAAGCCTGCATCATATACATGTGCAGGCTTTACATATTATTACTTTTTGATAGTTGGCTTCTGGTGATTAGCCAGCTTCTTTTTACCATTCATTAAAATGAATTTGCGCTCCCATAGACGTTCAGCACGCATTGCGACTTTGAACCATTTGAGAGAAGCACAACGTTTGTCTGCGGATACAGCGAGTCCCCAATGAATCACTCTTGTTAAAATAGGAGAGACTTTGGTCATATCACGCAAAGGTTCTAACGTATCATGGAACAAACGCTTCGGCACATCGATAGGTGCTTTGCCCTGACAGCAAAAATACATCGTAGCCGCTAAACTATAAATATCAGATACAGGGCCTTGCACCGAACGACCCGAATAAAATTCAATCGGTGAGTATCCTGCTGTCGTAAGGATCGTATGCGTCTTTTCTTGATAACGTACAGCCGAACCAAAATCAAGCAACTTGGTCTGTCCATCTTCCCCAATCAAAATATTACTTGGACGAATATCACGATGAATATAACCGAGACTGTGTATGTATTCTAGAGCACGAATAACCAGACCAAGCCGTTCTAACAAAAAGTCGTTAGTGATTTCTGTAGGATGTTCTTCAATAAATTGATCCAATGTCATACCTTTGCAATACTCTGTCACTAAATAAGCCGTACCATTTTCTTCAAAATACTGCACATAACGCACAATCCCTTGATGATCAATCTGACTTAGAATCTCAGCTTCAGATCGAAACGTTTCCAGCATTTCTCTATATTTAGAACCCAGACCTGGTTCATGACAATCAATATTTCGACGATCTCTTTTACGTTGTACCACTGCACTTGGAAAAAATTCTTTTACCACATGAAGTGTACCCTGCTCGATATGCCTTGCTACATAGACGATAGATAGTTCACTAACCGATAATGTCCTGCGAATCTGATATGTATTCGCAAGTGTATGGTTTCGGGCAAGGGCCGGATTGACTATTATTTTATTCATTCTACACCCCTTCGCACCTTCCCACAGCATAGCGGTTCCCCCATGTATGCGCCCTGCCGGTGAAGAATATGGATAACAGTCATAGATATGGCTGTCTACACAGACATTTTAGCATGAAACTTAACAAATGTGAGCAATTTCTCTGACAAATTTCACTTATTTCAGCAAATACTCTGGTTTTTTTGCATAATCCCAGAATATTTGCTGTTTTGCTGACTAATATCAACATTTATTTATAGTATCTCCCATTTTATAAACGTTATCAACGTTACTCTAGCATACCCAAATCAAGCTTCATCTTACATCGGTTACGCACGTTCAGATAGCCAATCACTATCACGCATAATCTGAATAGCACTTTCTGCAATTTCAGCAACTCGCGAATCAGGGTCATGACTAGCCGTATAGACTAACATCTTCTCGAACTCTTGCCATCCGATAAAGCTGGTAGCAAATACAGCCGATTGACGTACCCGTACATCTGGATCACGAAGATATAATTCAAAAATGTGCAATACTTCAGCAGACGGTTCTCCGTAAGAAGCAATACCAAGACGACAAATCGCATCAATTTTCTGATCGACATGTTGATCATGCAGACAACGATATACAATATCTTTACTTGAATATACAAGTCCACTTTGATATAAATCATAAGCTAATTGTTGGCAAGCAGGTCCTGAAATCAACAAATACGGAATGCTGGTAGATTGATCGTTAATTAAATGAACAAGTGTCGACTGGTCTTCCATCACAAATGTAAAATATTCTGCTGTCGCATATTCATTGGTATCTTGTTTGATGTCTAGCTTAGCTATATACGGTAAATTTGATAACGCTTCCAATATATGAAGAAAAAGTAGATTAGGTTTGGTACATAAACGAATATCTTTCATACGAATACCTCCTCCTTTACATAATGGGATAGAGTTAGTCTTACTTAAAGTATAACGATATCCGCCTACAAACGAATCATTTTGCTAAAAAATGTAAGAAAAAGTAATATAGAAACAGCTTCCCTTAGTGTATAAGAGAAGCTGTTGATTTTTATAATATAGTTAGATTATGAATGAACTTTGCACGTATTCGCTTTTAGAACATATTAACTACGTGCTGTATGAGGTTTGGCAGTCCATTTTTTCTCGTCTGCTGTTTGTTTTTCTTCGCTTGCACCAGCTACTGGAGGTTTGATCCATAGTGCAATCAAGAAGGACACGATACACAACATACCGATAACGATAAATGTAGGTTTGAATCCACCCATCCAAGCAGCGATAAACGAACCTGCTAAAGCACCAATACCGAAACCTTGATATACGATACCATAGTTTTTACTGTGGTTTTTGAGTCCAAAGAAATCACTAACAATTGCAGGGAATACAGTGATATTACCACCGAAGCAGAAAGCAATCGCAGCTACTGCGGTGAAGAATATGCTATAGGTTAGTGGAATAAAGCTAAGTACTGCTACTGCGGCGGCTGTTACGATAAATGTACCGCAGATGACTTTCATACGTCCTACTTTATCGGATAAAGCTCCCAAAATAATACGTCCTGCTGTATTGAAAATAGCGATCATAGCAACGGCATTTGCGGCTGTAGCTAGATCCAAGCCTGCTAATTGTACACCGATATCTTTGACAATGCCGATTAAGTATAACCCACTCATACAAGCTGTGAAGAACATAATAAATAGTAAGTATACTTGTTTTGTTTTGAGCATTTCTTTTACTGTGTAATCATGAGCAACAACTGTTGTTGGTTTGATTGCGGATGGCTGACTATTCCCTACACGTTGTTCTGCACCTTTAGCTTGTGGAGCAGTTGCACCATATACATTCGCTTCACGAATCAGACGAGAACCGATCACAATCATTAACAATACGATAATGCCCCAGTACAAGAACGTTGCCGATACACCGACAGAACCGATAAATGCGCCATTAATGTATTTGAAAATAAGACTTCCTGTTCCATATGCGCCGACAGATATCCCCGAGATCAATCCTTTACGTTCTGGGAACCATTTGATCAAATTAGAAAGTGAAGTGATATATGCTGTACCATCAGCAAATCCGACGATCACCCCTGCTAACATATACAGTAAAGGTAAAGAGGAGACTTGCGAACTAAGCATTAAGCCTAGACCAAGTACAATACCTGCTATACCGATCAGACGACGGATACCCCATTTTTCTTGTAATTTCCCAGCAAATAAAGTGGAAAATGCTAATGCAAAACTGGTAATCGAAAATGTAATCGCTACTGAACTTAGACCCCAACCGAATTTATCAACAAGAGGCTGGTTAAAAAGACTCCATGTATAAATCGTCCCCAGACCCATTTGTACAATAATTGTACCGAGTGCAATCAACCAACGATTGACTGGAGGTTTGGTAGATTGTAAGTTAGTTGTGCCTGCTTGATTGGATACGTTTTTCATGATTGATGTTCCTTTCCGTAAGGACCGCAAATTGTAGTGTTATATGGTTCGGAGAATTCTCTGTTTCCTATGACCAAATTATAACCCTACCTTTAATGTCACATTCCAAAAAAGGAATGAAATGCAGTATATACGGAATGAAATGCCTTTAGATACTCATGATCTGCCTGAACTCTTTGACCTTACTTCGGCTCACAGGAACTTCATAATCCAGATCATGTAAACGCAGTAAATAAGTGTTATTAAACCAAGGTACAATTTCACGGATTTTGGTAATATTAACGATATATGAACGATGACAACGGAAAAAATATTCGTCTGGCAACGTATTTTGAAATTCTGAAATGCTAGATGTCACTGTATATTCAGCTCGCTTGGTAAATACATTGGTTACTTTCTCACTAGCAGATGCATAATAGACATCATCTACAGGGATCACTTGAATTTTATCATTTTTCCATAAGCTGATTTTGCCTTGAAGCACATGAGAATGATGCGGCACATGAGTGGTACTTGCTGTTGTTGATTGTCCCAACAATGGTTGTGCTTTATGCGCATCATAATCTTCCGAAGAGTGATCGGCTGGTTCTTTGTCGATCGGCTGTGAGAATATCGGCTGTGCACCATGATCACGTTCATACGTACTTTCCAACTTGCGTAGCATCGAAGTCATACGTGATTCACTATACGGCTTCAAAATATAATCAAAAGCTTCAATTTCAAAAGCTTCTGCTGCATGTTCTTTGTATGCTGTAATAAAAATAATATAAGGCTTACGTGAAAATTTGCTAATCGTATGTGCCAAAAACACCCCGTCTAACGAAGGGATATTAATATCTAAAAAAATAGCATCGACTTCATGATCCTGTACATATTTCAATACATCCATTCCATCGTCAAAACTACCTACAATCTCGATCTGACTATACGTGCGAATATAATATTCTAATTCTTGTCTTGCCAGAAATTCATCTTCCACTACGATTGCTTTCATGATAGCTCCTTTTTCACTTTAAACTGAATACGTGTGCCTCGTTCCAGACGCTGAATCTGTAATCCTTCACCATAGATTAATTTAACCCTTTGATGCACATTAGACAATCCGATTCGATTTTCAGGCATTTTACCATTATAGACATTTTGAATAATTTCTGGATCGATACCTGCTCCTGTATCTTCAACACTAATCAGCACTTGATCACCATGATCTTTTACAGATAAGGTTACTGTACCGGAACCTTTCCCTTTCAAAATGCCATGAACTATCGCATTTTCAACTAATGGCTGAATAATAAGACTAGGAATTTTCACTTCTACTTCTTCGTCCACATCATAGATTACTGTCAATTTATTACCGAATCGTGCTTTTTCGATCTCTACATAATTCACTACTTGACCCAGTTCTTTGTTAATATCGATTAATTGGTCACTCCATTCCAAACTATGACGAAGATAACCGGAAAGGTTAATAATCATCTCGCGTGCATAATTCGGATCAATACGAATAGAGGAAGCAATCGCATTTAGCGCATTAAACAGAAAATGAGGATTAATACTGGTCTGTAACGCTTTAATCTCTGCTTTATTTGCCATTTCTTTCATCTGTTCAATTCGGGATACTTCCATCAATGTTGAAATAATCTGTGACAGACCGACAGCTAAAGTTTGTAAAGAATACGTGATTTTATGCGCTTTACGATAATAGATTTTGAGCGCACCGGTGACGACTCCTTTTTCAGTTAAAGGAATAATAATTAACGATTGGATATTAGGCACTTTACCTTCTGCATCGTTGTTGCTGATCATAATCTCGCCACTGCGAATCGTCTGCTTGGTCGCATCGGTTATAATTTCATGTCCAATATTATAATGATCTTCACCAAGCCCTACATAAGCTAAGATCAGCTTTGTATCGGTTATAGCTACCGCATCTGCTTGAATATCTTCTTTGATAATACCGCATATTTTGCGTAAAGATTCACTGTTTATCGATCGGAAATAAGGAAGCGTTTTGTTCGCAATATCAAGTGCTAATTTGGCTTGCCTTGCTGCTATATTTTCCTTTTCCCCTTCGACTCCTTGTACAAATAACACAATCAACCCTACACTCACCTGACCGAGAATCATCGGCAAAGCAATAATCGATACAATTTCTCTACCCAATTGAGCAGGTTCTGCCATCACTAGAATCAAAAACATGGTTAACGCTTCGCAAAACATACCTGCGATAATTCCGACAATCCAGCGTCGATTGCGTTTTATTTTTTTGTGAATATAACCTGAGACAATCCCTGCAATAATACTGGTAATGAGACACGGTAACGAAGTCACTCCATCAATATCGATCAAATAACGATGAAGCCCTGACACTACCCCGGTCACGATACCTACAGGCCAACCAAAAAGGATACCACCTGCCATCACAGCGATAATACGTACATTGACCAGTGATCCTTCGACGTTAATACCGGTATAAGTTCCAAATACAGCAAAACCGCTAAAAATAATCGAAATAATCAGCAAATCTTTTTTAAATAAAATATCTTTCTGGAAAATCTGTCTAAAATGAGATAGACGGGTCAAAAAATATAAACAGATCAACAGCAAAGCTGCTCGTTCAAACAGTTGTAATAAAATAATCACAGTCACATTATTGGTAAGCATCTGTTCCTCCAATATCAATTTCACAAAGTATAAGCTAGATCATATGTTCATTTACTACATCTTTTCTAGTGTACACTATTTTGCGACTATGGATTGTGACACCTTTCAAAATAAACCCAATCACTCTGCTAATCACAGAATCATTGGGTTTAGATTGAAATATATTAGAGAGTACAGTTAACCAAGCACAACACGATCATCTGCCATTTTAGTTCCGCTAATCTGTTCGAATTCAGACATTAGTCGTTCGATCGTAAGATCCTTTTTGCGTTCTTCATCAATATCCAAAATAATTTTACCTTTATCCATCATAATCAGGCGATTACCAAGACGGATAGCTTGCTCCATATTATGAGTAACCATCAATGTGGTTAGATTCATATCACGCACAATTTCTTTGGTAAGTGAAGTAATCAAATCTGCACGTGCAGGATCAAGCGCTGCTGTATGTTCATCAAGTAACAGAATCTGTGGACGGGTAAATGTGGCCATCAATAGACTGAGCGCCTGACGTTCTCCACCGGATAACATCCCTACTTTGGCGCGTAATCGATTTTCCAGTCCAATCCCCAGACGTGATAATTCCTGCTTGAATAGATTCCGTCTTGTAGAAGTCACTCCAAAAGCAAAACCACGATTTTTGCCACGACGATAAGCCATTGCTAGATTTTCTTCAATCGACATATGAGGAGCGGTTCCAGCCATAGGATCTTGAAAAACACGTCCGATCCAGCGACTACGCTGATACTCTGCTAAATGCCCTACAGATTGCCCTTCGATCTTCACCAGACCTGTATCTGGTTTTATTACCCCGGAAATAATATTCATCAGAGTTGATTTGCCAGCACCATTACTACCAATGACCGTTACAAAATCACCAGGGTTCAAATGAAGCTGAATTCCTATTAAAGCAATTTTTTCATCGACTGTACCAGGGTTGAACAATTTAGATACATTTTCGATATGTAGCATTACTGTTCACCTCCGGTTGGTTTGGAATAAGGAGTGGTCTGGATATTGCTTAGTAATTCTGCAGAACGCTTTTTAGCTAATCCTTTTTGCTTCACTTTACTGCGAATAGCCGGGAATACAAGCGCAATAATAACGATAACTGCTGTGATTAATTTGAGATCAGATGCTTCAAACCATTCAATTCGTAGAGCGGCTGTAACCACAATCCGGTACACAATCGAACCTAAAATAACAGCTAAAGTAGCTCTGAATACTGTTTTGGCACCAAATATTGCTTCACCTATAATGACAGAAGCAAGTCCGATCACAATCATCCCGATTCCTGAAGTTGCATCTGCAAAGGTAGACGTCTGAGCAACAAAAGCACCTGATAAAGCGACCAGACCATTGGACAGACTCACACCAATAATAGTGGTAGTGTCTGTATTCGCTCCCAGACTACGAATCATCTGCTTATTGTCGCCAGTCGCTCGCAATGCTAATCCCATATCGGTACGCAAAAAGGCATCCAATAACAATTTGCATAAAATCACAATTATCAGCATTAGTGCAATCGGAGAAATATGATCAAATACCATGGCATTACCAAAAATAGATACGTTAGGACTTCCCAAAATCCGCAAGTTGATCGAATATAATGCAATCATCATCAAAATTCCGGATAACAATCCATTAATTTTACCTTTCGTATGAAGTAAGCCTGTACATGCTCCTGCTGCCAGCCCTCCTGCAAAAGCACCTAAACAGGCAAGCCATGGGGAATATCCATGTACAATCATAACGGCTGTAATTGCACTACCTGTTGTAAAACTTCCATCTACCGTCAAATCAGGAAAATCCAAAATACGAAATGTAATATATACTCCTAATGCGAGCAACGCATATAACAACCCTAGTTGTAACGATCCCTCGCCTATTTTCAAAACTAAGTCCATAAAATAAGCTCGCCCCTTTCTTCTTCATGCTGCCTATTGCTAATCGCTGTTGGTTACGCTTATCTTATCCAACACCATGTACCAAAATAGGATGAACTCCAAAGAAGCTCATCCCATTTTGCATGATCTTATTTGCTTTTGACGACTGGTGCAATAGGGCCATACGATGTGATCTTATAGCTTTATTTTATTGTGTTAGTATCTAATATCACTGTTTTATCTTTTTATTGAATCAAATTATTCTCTGGATCTTTCACTTTGGCTTTCATTTCATCGGTCACTTTGATTCCCTGAGCTTCTGCGGCTTTGAGATTTAAGATCAAATCTAATTTTTCTTGCATCGCTACAGGTAAGTCACCTACATTTTTGCCATTTTTCAATACATCGACAGCCATTTGCCCTACTTGATAACCATGATCATAATATTTAAAGCCTACTGTAGCAAAAGCTCCTTTTTCTACAGTATCCCGATCACTTGAAAAGAAAGGCATTTTGTTCTCATTCGCTAATTGAATAATTGTATCAACAGCACTTACGACCGAATTATCCAGCGTAATATAAAAAGCATCTGCACGACCGACTAACGATTGTGCTGCTTGTTGAACTTCAGACGTGTTTGTCACTGCTGCTTTGATTAATGTAATACCATGTTTTTTGAAAGCTTCTTCTGCGCGCTGTGCCATAATAACAGCATTCGGTTCACCTTCATTGATGACCAGACCAATTGTTTTGATATCAGGCAATTCTGTACCGATAAAGTCAGCTAATTCTGTGATCGCTTCTGGGTTGGTATCCGATGCTCCAGATACATTTCCACCCGGCTTTTGTAGATCACTTACGATTTTGGCGCTTAATGGATCAGTAACTGCTGCAAATAAAACCGGTGTATCTTTCACCTGACTCACTACTGCTTGTGCTGAAGGAGTAGCAATCGCCAGTACCAGATCATTGTCACTTTGCGATAATGTCTGTGCAATAGATAAGTTATTGGTAGAATCACCTTGTGCATTTTTATAATCAACTGTTAAATTTTGACCTTCTACAATCCCTGCATCTTTTAAAGCTGCTAGAAAACCTTCACGTGTCTCATCCAAAGAAGGATGCTCTACAATTTGCGAGATACCAATTTTGTACGATTTGCTATCTGTGCTACCTGTATCTCCTGAAGAAGCACCTTCATTTGCATTACTGCTACATCCTACTGCTGTCAACATCATCATTACCATACTTAGAGGTAAAATCCATTTCTGCTTCAAATTCATTGACGTGTAACCCCTCTCATCTCTAGTCTTAAGCTGTATATGTTCAGTAAACTGAACTGCATCATTCAAACTACAATGCCGTTTGAATGCGTTGCAACTTTACTTAATGAAAGTAAGAGTATAAAAAAAGGAATCTTTTTATACTTCACATTCGGTGAAATATTCTTAGCGTATTTTAATTTACTTTTAAGAGTATTCTCATCTACATCGATTATGCTAAGCGGGTATCCTCAACGTAAAGCATCAATTGAGAAAGGTGGAGAGCCTGAATGGATATGAAAAAAATCGTAGCGACCAGTTCGATAGCGATGGCGCTAACTATCAGTGGAACAGCAATCATTAGTCCACAAGCTCATGCATCAACGATTAGCAAAATCATTCCTAGTCGACTGGAAAGCACTATCGCTACTCCGTTATCCGATAATCAGACTCCAAAGCGTGATATGCAACAGCTTATTCAAGAACAATATAAACCATCGATTTCGATCACTTCATCGGCTCCAAATAGTCTGCTATCTACTCATTCGTTATGGAGTATAGGCAACTTATTCGATGAAATAGCCAGTCTGCTTGGAATGACGAATCATGAACTGAAGCAACATTTGCAGGATGGAGATACAATTGCTCAAATCGCTGAGCATCAAGGTATGGAACAAACAAAAATTGCTGATGTGTTGATTACTAACATAAGTATCATCTGGCAGCAACAACGAGCTGCTGGTCAAATTACACAATCTCAATATGAACAATATAGGGTAGAGGCTGAAAATCAAGCACAGAGGATCATTAACAGTGCTATGTAAAAATATAAGTGATAGGGAAAATGTATATTGAATCTATATTAAAGCGCTGGACTATGGGAAGTCAATCTATAATTAGATATACATGTGTAAAAAAATCATTTGCTACCAAAGCGCTTGTTTATCCACTTTTTTCATATGTATGTTATAACGTATACTCAAAAGGAGAGCACGATAATCGTACTCTCCTTTTGTTTGTGATGTTTTGCTATAATCTAGATTTAATCCATTAACTCGCCTTGAAAAACTTGCTGTTTTTCAAGATAATCCCGTAAAGCAGCATATTCTGGTGAAGTCCAGAAAAATTCATTACTCACTAATTTTACAGCATCTACACGAGCAATCTCTAACACTTCGTAATCGCTCATCATATCCGCTACTTTGAACTCTGGCAGTCCACTTTGCTTGGTACCGAAAAACTCACCAGGTCCTCGAATTTCTAGATCGCGCCGGGAAACTTCAAATCCATCTTCAGTCTCAGTCATGGCACGCATTCGTTCTTGCCCTGTTTCCGATTTGGGATCGGCTATCAATATACAGAACGAAGCATGTTCTCCCCGACCGACACGTCCACGTAGCTGATGAAGTTGTGATAATCCAAAACGATCTGCATCCATAATAATCATCAGTGTCGCATTCGGAACATCGACACCTACTTCTACAACTGTTGTAGACACTAATAATTGAATATCATTACTGTAGAAATGACGCATCGTTTCTTCTTTTTCTGCTGCACTCATACGTCCGTGTAACAGTCCTACTTTGTAATTCGGAAAATCTTGATCCATCTGTATATATAGATCAATCGCATTCTGCACATCCAATTTATCGGATTCTTCAATCAGTGGACAGATTAGATAAGCTTGTCGTCCTTGATCAATTTCACGAGCGATAAATCCTTTGACACGATCCATCATATTATGTTTTACCCAGTACGTATTGATCGGCTTGCGCCCTTTAGGACGTTCGGCAATCGTCGACACATCCATATCTCCGAAAGCAGTAATTGCCAGTGTCCGCGGAATAGGTGTAGCTGTCATCGTTAGTACATCAGGATCAAAGCCTTTACGTCTTAAAATACTTCGCTGATTAACACCAAAGCGATGCTGCTCATCGGTGACAACCACCCCTAGACTGCGAAAATACACTTCATCTTGAATCAAAGCATGAGTACCGACCAAAATATCGATCATCCCCATTTGCAATGAAGCCAGCAGATCCTTCCGCTTGCGTCCAGTGACACTACTCGTTAACATCCCTACAGTTATCCCAAATGGCTCAAACATCCGCTGGAGCGAACGCATATGCTGTTCTGCAAGGATCTCGGTCGGAACCATTAATGCGCCTTGATGACCAGAACGTACGGTTGCAAATAAAGCAATTGCAGCAATGACCGTTTTACCTGAACCCACATCGCCTTGAAGCAGACGATTCATACTATAAGGTGCACGCATATCTTTCAGAATTTCCAATTCAACCTGTTTCTGTGCATCAGTTAATTCAAAAGGCAAGCTACGAACAAATTCCCGAATCGTTGCGTTATCTGTCGTATGCACAATCCCACCATTTCGCTTACGGTTAATATTGCGATACGCTTGTAATTTTAATTGGAATAGAAATAACTCTTCATAGACCATCCGGCGACGTGCTTGCTTACCTTCATCGGTATCACCCGGTTGATGCAAATGACGAATCGCTTGTTTGCGTGATACAAGCTTATAACGTTGCATAATCTCTTGTGGTAAAATTTCAGGAATCATTTCCCCATATTGATCCAAAGCTTTGCCTATCGTTTTGCGCATCCAGCCCTGTGTAATATTGCCTCCTACCGAATAGACCGGTTGAAGACTACCACTACGCTGTGTACCTTTATCGGGAAATTCGGAATCAAGTACAGTCATTTGTGAACGACGTTGATCCCATTTTCCAGTAAGTATAATTTCACGACCTGATGTTAATTGTTCTTTCAGATAATGACGGTTAAACCATGTCGCTGTTACCATCCAATCATCGACCATCATTTTACAGGTTAGACGTGATTTTTTACCATATCGTTGTAGTACAGGTAGACCTACAATTTTGGCTTGTACCGTAATTTTTTCTCCATCTTTCACTTCTATCAGTGACCGCAGACGGTAATCTTCATATCGAAAAGGAAAATACTCCAGTAAATCAAGTATCGTATAGACGCCAAAGGCGTGAAGCTCTCCTTCTTTGAGAGCACTCACGCCGTTCACTTGCCGAACTGTAATCTGTTCTAGACTGATATTCATGTTCATCCCTCGTTTATGGCTGATCCGGCCACGCGAAGATTCCAAGTGTACGCGCTCCTGTATGGCTTCCCACTACAGATCCGATGTCTGGTAGCACCAGCTCACCAATCTCATAATGTTCTTTGAACAACGCTAACAGTGGCTCGGTAGACTGTGGATCAGCTGTATGTCCCAAAGCTAGATTGATTTTATCCACTTTTAATTCTTGACGCATCATTTCTACGATACGTGCCATTGCTTTTTTCTGACCTCTTACTTTTTCAACAGCATAGATTTGACCTTGTTCATCAATCGATAAGATAGGCTTTACATTCAGTAATGTTCCGAGAACTGCTGATGCTCGTCCAATCCGTCCACCTTTACGCAGATTTTCCAGATCATCTACGATAAAGTACAATGAACGACTTTTCAAAATATGTTCTACACCGTCTATAATCTCATTGACTGTTTTTCCTTGCTGAGCCAGTCTAGCTGCATGTACTACAGCCATTCCAAACCCGTACGAAGCCGACTTGGAATCCAGTATCGTAATATGATCATCTTGATCGATCATCGATTTGCCGATTAATGCTGATTGATACGTCCCGCTAAGTCCTGATGATAAATGAATAGATACGATCGAAGCATCAGGATACTGCTCATGAATGGATTGGTACGCTTCTGCAAATTTGGCAGGAGCCGGTTGTGATGTAGTCGGCAAGACAGATACAGACACCAGACGACGGTAAAATTCATTTGCCTGAATATCTACACCATCTTCAAACGTTTCTTCACCGAAAAACAAACTTAACGGGATAATCCGTATACCATACTGTTCTGCTAGAGCAGCCGGAATATCTGCTGTACTATCAGTGACGATTATCGTATGTGCCATCGTTTCTCCCTCCTATCGTTCCTATTCTCAAGATTCCACCGAGAATAAATAATGGTAAACCGGTTGACCACCTTCATGCATCTCAATCTCTGCATCAGGATAGGTCTCTTCAAGCCAGCTCATCAGAGCAGTCGTGTCTTGATCATCTGCATCGTTACCAACCAATACAGTAACTACTTCTTGTCCTTCTTCAATCATTTTGGACAATAGTTGCTGACAGGTCGTAAGCATCAGATCACTAGCAGCTACAATTTTGGAATTATAAATTCCGATATATTGTCCTTCTTTGATATTCATATCTTCAATCACTGTATCACGTACAGCATTGGTTACCTGACCGGACTTCACATGTTGCAAAGCTTCATTCATATTGCTCTGATTCACACTGACCTCTTCATCTTCTTGAAAAGCAAACGCAGCCGCTATACCTTGTGGAATACTTTTACTTGGAATAACCGTGATCTGATGCGTTTCTTCTAATAAGTCTTTAGCTTGTTGAGCCGCCAGTACAATATTAGAGTTATTCGGCAGAATAAAGATATGATCTGCGGACATACTTTCGACCGCTTTTACAAAGTCTTCTGTACTTGGATTCATCGTCTGTCCACCGGATAAGATAACATCTACACCTAGACTTTTGAAAATATCAGAAATACCATCACCTGATGATACCGCTATAAATCCATAAGGTGCTACTTCTTCCGCAGGTGGTGTCGCTGTTTCTTGCGCAGTTAAAGGTTGGGTTGGCATTTCCGCAAATACATCTGGAGATGGAGCAATATCTAACCCTGCTGACAATAGATCACGATGTTGCTCACGCATATTCAAAATATGAATCTGTGTAATTTCACCATAACGTAACGCTAGATTCAATACTTCACCCGGTGCTTTGGAATGCACATGTACTTTGACCACTTCATCATCTGCAATCACAATAATCGAATCTCCATTAATTGAAAGTTCCTGACGGAATGCTTCTTCATGAAAAGGAGCATTTTTGATATCACCGATTTGACGATTGATAAAAAACTCCATATCGTACAAAAACTCGATATCTTCAGTTTCGATGCGTGATTGAGCAGAATGATCGTGAGTGGATAGATGTGCATCTGTAGTCGTCGCTAATCCTTTTGCTTTATCCAAAGCGACACTCGAACCATGTATAGGCACACTTTCTCCGATATTTGCATAGATATCTGCTTGATCTTGATTAACTTCATAACCGTTTTGCAAATAATTGTAGAATCCTTCATAGATATAGACTAATCCTTGTCCACCTGAATCGACAACGCCTACTTGCTTCAGGATTGGTAACATTTCTTGCGTCTGTGCTAATGTTTCTTGAGCACGTTTAAGTACTTCGCCCATCAACTCGGTAATATCAGTCGTGCGACGTGAATAATATAACGCATGCTTGGCTGCTTCTTTGGCAACAGTTAAGATTGTTCCTTCTACTGGCTTGACTACCGCTTTGTACGCAGATTCCACTCCGCTTTGAAGTGCTGCGGCAAATTGATTAGCATTTAATTCTTCATAAGAAGCTACAGAACGACTAAATCCGCGGAATAATTGTGATAATATAACACCAGAATTACCGCGTGCGCCCATTAATAACCCTTTCGATAATACAGTTGCAGTGGAGCCTATTACTGCTGAATGATTACGTTTTAATTCAGTTACACCCGCAGTCATAGTCAAATTCATATTCGTTCCTGTGTCTCCATCAGGTACCGGAAACACATTGAGGGAATTGACGTGTTCTGCATGTTGTTGCAATCGCTCTGCTCCAGCAAGCACCATAGCGGTGAAATCAGTCCCATTTAAAAAACGCTTACTCAATGAAAATTCCCCTTCCTCATCATACCTATACATCCTGCCGGTTCATATTTCGGTCAGGATATTCATTTTTATTTGTAGTTAAGTTTGTCGAAAAGCAATATTTGTATTTCATATGGACTATAACAGACTAGCCTCTACAGATGCCACTCTATCCATTACCACCATACCTATAAATTAGAACCTTGTCCTTGTACCAAGTACCAAAAATAGGCGAGAAGGTATAAAGAATAGACGATTTCTTCTCAAGCCTTCTGAAATCATCAAGTTCATTCCCTTTAATATCCGACAAAAAGATACACGTCGAACTATTTTACATTGTACTATAACCTACCATAGAAATAAATAAAGTATTTGACACTGTTGACTATAGCCAAATCGTTATGCTAATATGGTAGAAGTGTTGTTTTCATGCAGTTTTTTTGGAAATAGGAGGTGTAACTATGGCTCGCAAATGTTATGTAACAGGTAAAAAACCTGGTAGTGGTAATACTGTTTCTCACGCTAATAACCGCAATCGTCGTACTTGGGGCGTGAACGTTCAAAAAGTTCGCATCTTGGTAGACGGTAAACCAAAACGCGTATATGTCAGCACCCGTGCTTTGAAATCCGGTAAAGTGACTCGCGTATAATTTACGGCTAATACATTAAGTATTATATGTAATGATGAAAAGCATCTCTAGCGATAGGGGTGTTTTTTTGATGTCTTTTTTTGATGTCTCGGTTTTCTTTGTCTTTTTACTATCACAATACAAGAGTAACTTTATAGATACAAAAAACCAGTAATTCATATCTATACGATACGGATTACTGGTTTTTTTAGTATCAGATCAATATCGATCTTAGTGATAAATGCGGATGATTTAATTCAAGCTATCTCGAATACTTTGAATCGCTTTGGCACGATCAGGAGCTCCGAATATCGCACTTCCTGCTACCAACACGTCTGCACCTGCATCAACTACTAATTTGGCAGTTGTTGCCGAGATGCCTCCATCCACTTCGATATGAAAAGCAGTATGACCTTTTGCATTAGCCCAATCACGTAGTTGTTTTACTTTATCCACCATACGTGGGATAAACGCTTGTCCCCCGAATCCCGGGTTCACTGTCATAACAAGCACCATATCCAAATCATCCAATACTTCTGCAATCGCAGAGACTGGAGTTGCAGGATTCAAAGCTACCCCTGCTTTTACACCATGTTCTTTGATTAAATGAATTACACGATGTAAATGTACACATGCTTCTGCATGCACCGTAATCATATGTGCGCCTGCTTTTACAAAATCAGCGATATAATTCTCTGGATTTTCGATCATAAGATGAACATCTACAAATAATCCTGTATGTGGAGCAACAGCCTGTAATACAGGAGCACCAAATGTAATATTAGGTACAAAGTGTCCATCCATAACATCAACATGTAACCAGTCTGCTCCACTGCGTTCGATTTCTGCGATTTCGGCACCTAATTTGGCAAAGTCAGCTGACAAGATCGAAGGCGCGATTTTGATAGGATTCATAGTTCAATACCTCCGTTTTTCATCTTTCATTTCTTGATAAAATAATTGATAGTGCTTATAGCGACTTTCTGCAATTTCACCGTTAGCCAAAGCTTCGGTTACTTTACAGCCCGGTTCATGCAAATGAGTACATCCACGGAACTTACAACCGTCCGAGTATTCATTGAACTCACGGAAACATGATCCCAGGTCTTCTAAGTCCACACCGAGCTGTGTAAAGTTCATTTGACTGAATCCTGGAGTATCTGCTACATAACCGCCACCATCAAGCTCAATGAGCTCGACATGGCGTGTCGTATGCCGTCCACGTCCTAGACGCATACTAATCTCGCTTGTATTGATTGTACTTCCCGGAATAATAGCATTCAGTAAAGAAGATTTACCCACACCGGATTGTCCTGCAAACATACTCAGTCGATTTGATAATTCGGCACGAATTGCTGCGGTACCGGAGCCGTCTTCAGCACTGGTCAAAATTACTTTATAACCAATTTGCTCATATAGTTGACGTGCTTGCTCTACTTCTGTCAACGTTTGCGTATCTTCTGGATCAATTAGATCCATTTTGCTAAAACAAATCAAAGGTTCTAGATTCGCATCTTCTACATGAACAAGAAATTTATCTAATAAATGCAGACTCAAATCAGGTTCTTTGACCGAAAAAAGGAGCACAGCTTGCTCAATATTAGCTACAGGTGGACGAATCAACTCTGTTTTTCTAGGCAATATTTCTTCTACTGTGCCTTCTCCATTTTCTGTTAACGAATACAGTACTTGATCGCCAACTAATGGCGCAATTCCTTTTTTCTTAAGAATACCGCGTCCACGACACTGAACTGTTTTCCGGTGATCCCCGCCCGAGGCTATATCATCGACTTGTTGTTGCACATAATAATAGCCGCTTAAAGCTTTGACGATTAAGCCTTGTAGCATGTGATTCCGTCCCCTCATGGATAAAGCTTATTTCTTTTGTTTGTTCATTAATTGTTATTTTTTTATGAATGATCACTACATTACGGTGTACTGGTCGTTCCACCATCTGTTGATCCTTCTTCTGTTGTCGGATCTGTCGGAGTAGTTCCATCTGTAGCTGGATCTGTTGGTGTAGTTCCTTGACCGTCTGTTGGCGGATCTACAGCAGGATCATCAGTTCCTGTTCCTGTGCCCGTATTTCCACTGTTATCAACCGGTGGAACTTCAACAGGAGCGTCTGGTTCGATAACCGTTTCCTGTACACTGCCTTGCTTCGCTTCATTGTATCCAATCGCATACGTATCAATAAATTCGCCATCACGATAGATCGATACTGCACCATCACGATTCGGTCCTAACACCATATTCACTTTTAGAGATTGACGTGAACTGATTGTTTTGGTTCCCCAATCTTTATTTTCACCAGTAGCATCGGTGTATTTGATATTGATTTTACTAGATTTGCCTGCTGTTGCTGGTGGAATAGATACAGAATACGTAAAGTCAAATGCTTCTGGTGGATATCCAGAACTCACCCAGAACGATACTTTACTTCCTTTACTTAATGAATTACCAGCAGCCGGATTTTGACGAGTTACTTTACCGCTAGCTACGGTATAACTTGTCTCTTGTCCTACATCTCCTACAGTAAATCCATTTGAAGATAATTTAGCTTGAGCATCAGACTGACTCATCCCTGTGAGATCAGGTACAGAAGCCGTCGCTGTTCCTTTACTTACAGTTACAGTGACTGTTGTTGTTGCAGGGTCAACATCTGCATTCGCTCCAGGTGTCTGATCAAATACAGTTCCACTATCGACACTATCGTTATTTTCATCGACACGTGTAATCTGATCTTCTTTAAATCCTTCTGCTAGCAACAATTTACGTGCATCTTCATACGTTTTGGCATTCAGATCAGGCATTTTGGATAATTCTTTTTCAGCGGTGACTGTAATATCAATAGAAGCTCCTTGTTTGACCATCGTTCCCGCGTCTTTACTCTGGGCGATAACGATACCAGCAGGCTGTCCTTCTTTGTATTCACTTGTTACTTGACCTCTAACTAATCCTTGCGCCTCTAGCATACTTTCAGCGCTAGCTTGCGTTTGGTTAACTACATTGGGTACAGCCACCTCGGCTACATCGAGAGTAGAACGTACATACATTGTTGCAAGACCCATCAATACCAACAGAATCACAACCGCCGATATCCAGATGGTTGGTTTTACCCATTTGCGCTGTTGCTTCGCAGGAGCAGAAGATCGTGACATTTCACGATCTGACTTACGATCATCATCTCCTACAGGAATCGAAGTCGGACGAATCGCTGATATGACGCGTGTCTGCTCTTCATCATCTACTGTTGGGAAATATACTTTCGTTTCACTACGACGTTCTGGTAACAGACACGTATCTAGATCTTGTAACATTTCATGAGCAGAATTGTATCGTTCTGAAGGGCTTTTACGCATCGACTTCAAAATGATATTTTCTACACTTTGCGGAATCAACGGATTGATTAACCGCGGTTCTTCGAATTCATCTTGTAAATGCTTAAGCGCTACACTAATCGGGCTTTCACCGAGAAAAGGAAGTCGCCCAGTCAGCATTTGATACAACACAATCCCAAGCGAATACAAATCAGACTTTTCACCAGTAGCTACACCTTTAGCATGTTCAGGTGAAAAATAATGCACTGAACCAACAACAGAACCTGTCTGTGTAATCGTGGTAGAAGTCACCGCACGAGCAATACCAAAATCAGTTACTTTCACCCGTCCATTACGACCGATCAAAATATTATGCGGCTTGATATCACGGTGAATAATCTGATTATGATGTGCATGATCAAGTGCATCGCAAATCTGAGAAGCAATTCGGATCGCTTCATCCACAGGCAAAGGAGCACGTTCTTTGATCACTTCATTCAAATTGTAACCTTGTACATATTCCATCACGATATAGTGAATATCGCCTTCTTGTCCAACATCATAGATGCTAACCACATTAGGATGTGATAAGGACGCCGCTGATTGAGCTTCCCGACGAAAACGGCGAATAAATTCTTCATCATATACAAATTGCTGGCGCAAAACTTTGATGGCAACATGACGATTAAGCAGCACATCACGCGCATTGTATACAAGCGCCATACCGCCGCCACCGATTTCCTCGATGACTTCATAACGGCCGCCTAGCGTATGTCCGATCATTGTTCCCACCCCTTCGTGCTCAACTCTACCGTAGAGTCATCCATTTCGAATAGGGCAACAGTAATATTATCTTCGCCACCAGCTTCAAGTGCTAGAGCTACCAGATGCTTCGCACGTTCTTCAAGTGCAATACCTGCCAGAGCAACCGTTTCGATCTGTTGACTACCAATCATATTCGTTAATCCATCACTACATAGCAAAAGCACTTCACCGATTTTAAGCTGAATATCGTCTATTTCTACAACGACTTCTGCATCTGTACCCAGTGCACGTGTTAACACATTGCGACGAGGATGCACAGCTGCTTCTTCTTGAGTAATCTGATGATTTTTGAGCAATTCATTAACCAGTGTATGATCTTGCGTTAATAGACGTAATTCTTCTTCGCCTACCAAATAAGCGCGGCTATCACCGATATGACCGATAATGCCGCTATCACCGCGTAGCAATACAGCTACAACAGTCGTCCCCATATTGTGGTAACTGTCGTCCATTTGAGCAGTATGAAAAACAACATTATTCGCATGTAAAATCGCATCATGTAAAGCAGCACGACAAGCTTCTAGCGATAAGCCAGCTTCTAGCCCTTGCAGATCACCGATAATGGTCTGCACAGCCAGTTGACTTGCTGTATCGCCTGCACGATGTCCACCCATTCCATCTGCGACTATACCTAGTGTATATTCCTGTTGAATAGAACCGATCCATACTGAATCTTCATTCACTTGTCGAACGTGTCCCCTATCACTATGTTGCGCTGTTCTAATCAAATGTGATCACCTCGCAGTCGACTCCATGTGTTTCGCTCGTAGCTGTCCACAAGCAGCAGCGATATCGTGTCCTTGCTCACGACGAATCGTTACATTCACACCTTTGTCAGATAAAATACGCTGGAATTCAAAAATATCTTTGCGCGGGGTACGCACATAATCACGTTCTGGAACATAGTTAACAGGAATCAAATTGACATGACACATCATAGTTTTGAGAACATCTGCTAATTCTTCTGCATGCTCAGGCTGATCATTAACGCCACCAATCAACGCATATTCAAACGTAATCCGGCGACCGGTTTTATTCAAATAATAACGAAGAGATTCCATCACATCATCAAAAGGAAAACGACGGTTAACCGGCATCAATTTAGAACGCAATTTATCGTTCGGTGCGTGAATAGAAATCGCTAGGTTAATCTGTGTATCTTCATCTGCAAATTTATAAATATTCGGTACGATTCCACTTGTAGAAACAGTGATATGACGTTGCCCGATATTCAATCCTTTTTCATGAATCATAATCCGTAAAAAAGTCATTGTTGCTTCGTAATTTTCAAACGGCTCACCTGAACCCATAATTACAATACTGCTTACACGCTCATTCGTTTCATCCAAAATCTTCTGTGCTTGAACAACCTGAGCCACAATCTCACCTGCTGTAAGGTTACGTTTCAAGCCACCCAATGTGGACGCACAGAATGTACAACCGATACGGCAACCTACCTGTGTAGTTACACAGATACTATTTCCGTAGTTGTGACGCATAATAACGGTCTCGATCGCATGAGCATCATGCAGACCAAACAAAAATTTAACCGTACCATCTTTAGACTGCATTTTAGTAATCTCATCTAACATAACAAAAGAAAACTGGTCGTTTAGTTTAGCGCGAAGTTCCTTGGAAAGGTTAGTCATTTCCTCAAACGAAGTCACACGCTTCACATACAGCCAGTCAAAAATTTGTCCTGCGCGGAAAGCAGGCTCATTATTTTCCTTTGCCCAGTTCTGTAGATCTTCCAAAGCATAATCATATATAAAAGGTTTCATTACAATTATCACACCTATTCTCAAATTCTTTTCATTTTTTGATACCACAAATCATATGACGGTCAACATTGAATTTCATCCTTACTATTCTAGCATAAAATAATCAAACCCTAAAGGGTCTGTTCATTAAGATATCGTTACTATTTGTTACTATATTTTTTATATCGGTTGATTATAGATTAGCATTTATTCCTAAACACAGCAAAAGTGGCTTTACTCAGGATAACTATACTCTCCATAAGTAACAAGCCACTTTTATCGTGTCTATTTAGAAGATCAGAATAAACTAGATTACATACTGATTTTACGTAGTACAGCAATATAGAATCCATCCGAATGGAAATCTTGCGGTAAAATTTGAATCCCTGTTTGAGCATGATTCGTATTTACAGGTGCAAACGGAACCAATTCAAACTGTTTATTTTGATGTAAAAAAGATTCTACAATCGCTTCATTCTCACTACGTTCAATCGTACATGTACTGTACACCATAATGCCATCTGGCTTGAGTAGTGTAGAAATATTCTGCAACAGTTGTTGTTGTAACTGTACGATTTCTTTAATGTCCGCCATACTTTTATTCCATTTGAGATCAGGTTTACGACGAATAACCCCTAGACCTGAACATGGAGCATCTAATAAGATTCGGTCAAAAGACTCGGCAGGATAACGTTCTGTTAATGTTAACGCATCTCCAACTGTCGTTTCGATAATAGAGAGTTGGAGACGTTCTGCTTGATCATCCACTAACTGACGCTTATGTTCATGAATATCATTCGCAATAATATGACCACTATTATTCATTTTTTCAGCTAGATGTACACTTTTGCCTCCTGGAGCGGCGCAACAATCCAATACATTCATACCAGACTTCGCTTGCACTGCTTCAGCAACGAGCATAGAACTTTCATCTTGTACTGAAATTAATCCGTCTTGATACCATGATGTTAATGCCATATTCCCGCCACCATGCACCAGAATACCATCTGGAGATAATGGAGAAATTTCTACATCATATCCTTCACCTTGTAGCAATTCCAACATCGCTGTACGAGAAGTGCGATGCGTATTCACACGAATACTTACCGATGGTGCTTCGTTATTTGAAATACAGATTTGTTCAGCGGTTGCTTCATCATATTGCTTGATCCAACGTGCTACCATCCATTCAGGGAATGAATGTTGCAATGCTATTCTTTTCGCAGGTGGCAAATCTTGAGGAATCACTAATTCTTCCCGGCGACGAATCACATTACGTAATACGCCATTGACCATACCTGATATGCCTTGATGTCCACGACGTTTCGCGATATTAACCGCTTCGTTTACCGCCGCATGAGCAGGAATACGATCAAGATAATAAATTTGATAAAAGCTAAACCGTAACAAATTACGTACCCACGGTTGAAGCTTATTTAAGCCTTTTGCCACAAATTGCCCAAGAAAATAATCAATGGTATTCAGACGTGAAATGGTACCATAGACTAACTCTGTAGCCAGTCCAATATCTGCACGTTCTAGACGAATACGATTGAGCATTTGATTCAATACAAGATTACTATAAGAACCCTCTTCTTCCACTGCTGTTAATACTTCGAGCGCAACTTCACGAGCAGTAGTTGGACGAACCGATTTGCTTTTCGGATCAGACTTAGTCTTAGTGTTATTCGCTAACGGGCTATCTGCATTCGGTTGACGTTTGGATTTGTTGTTATGACTATTATTTTGATTATTCACCCGAGCACCGTACCTTTAGTCATTGACGTGCCACGTACAAAGTCAGACGCTTGTAGTGCTTTTTTGCCCGCAGGTTGAATCTCTGTCAGTGTAACGGTGCTATCGCCTGTACGAACAACAATACCTTCTGGCAATAATTCCAGAACTGTACCCGGTACAGCTTCTAGTGCTGCCCCTTTTAATGTAGCATCCGTCGTAGGCTTGCTTATTTTCCATACTTTGAATACTTCGCCATTCCATAATGTAAATCCACCAGAGAATGGTACAAGACCACGAACTTGATTATATAATTCACGACTGGTTTTCGACCAATCCAATTCTTCATCTTCACGAGTCAAATTCGGAGCATAGGTGGATTCGTCATCATTTTGCGGTTCTGCTTCTACTTTACCTTCTAGCAGTCGTGGCAATTCTCGACGCAGAATCGTTGCTCCTGCTTCACTCATTTTGGCAAATAAAGTACCGGATGTATCTTCATCTGTAATCGGCACTTCGATCTTCGAGATCATATCTCCTGTGTCTAGACCCTCTGCCATATACATCAGCGTAATGCCTGTTACCGTTTCACCATTGATAATACAACGCTGAATCGGTGCACCTCCGCGATATTTAGGCAACAATGATCCATGAATATTTACACAACCTAAGCGTGGTAGATCCAATACAGCTTTCGGTAAAATCTGACCAAAAGCCGCCGTAACGATCAAATCTGGCTTATATGCTGCAAGTTCAGCGATAGATTCAGCATTTCTCATCCGTTGCGGTTGAAGTACTGGAATACCATGTTCTACCGCTGCTGCTTTGACAGGAGTAGGTGTTAATACTTTTTTACGACCTTGAGGGCGATCCGGTTGAGTCACGACACAGACTACATTCATGCCTTCTTCAATCAGAACATTTAAGCTATGCACAGCAAAATCGGGTGTTCCCATAAATGCAATGTTCACGATAGACTTATTCCCCTTCCTCGTCTAGCTTACGGTCATAGACACGCTCTGCGATATCGGTAAATAGTACACCGTTCAAGTGATCAATCTCATGTTGAAAAGCACGTGCTAACAGATCACGACCTGTAATTTTCACTTCTTCACCATTGCGATCTAATCCTTTGACCGTTACTTCCAAAGCACGACGAACTTGACCGTTAAGACCGGGAATACTAAGACAACCTTCTGAACCTAGTTGCTCGCCGTTACTTTCTATAATTTCAGGATTAATGAGTTCGATTAATCCATTATCATCGCCTACATCTACTACGATCAAACGTTTCAAAATACCGACTTGGGGCGCAGCAAGACCTACCCCGTCTGCATCGTACATTGTGTCTGCCATATCGGTTAACAACTTCTGTACATTCGGTGTAATTTTGGTTACTTCTTTTGCTTTTTTGTGAAGCACTTCATCCGGTTCCGTTACAATAATACGTATAGCCATTCTTTATCCCGTCCTTTATATTATCTCTCTACATGTACATTCGATCCTGTTACATTAATACTTGTGGATCTACATCAATACTGATTAATAACTCTTTATCACGTACACTATCTTGCAATTGTTCTGCCACATGCTCAGCAAGCTTGGCAACGTCCATATCTCCACGCCATTTTATCATACATTGGAATCGGTATCTATTTTTTAAGCGTGGTATTGGCGAAGCGACAGGACCTAATACATCCAATGCTTCATTTGAAAATCGTTCTAGACTACCTAACCAACCTAATTTAGAAGCTTGATCTTTAATCATCTGTGTATAATTTTCAGCGATACGTACTAATAAGGCTAATTTTTCATGTGAAAAAGTAATCAATGCTAAGCGACAATAGGGTGGATACCCCAGTGTCTGACGATGCTTCAATTCTTCACGCACAAAAGACCCGTAATCGTGACGGCTCGCATGAATTACTGAATAATGCTCTGGATTATACGTCTGTACAATCACTTCACCCGGTAAATGATGACGACCTGCTCGTCCTGCTACTTGAGTCAGTAGTTGGAACGTTTTCTCAGCTGCGCGGAAATCAGGTAAATGTAGCGCTGAATCGGCTGCAATGACACCTACTAACGTAACATCTGGAAAATCCAATCCTTTGGCTACCATTTGCGTACCTAACAGTAAATCTGCTTTTTTATCGCGAAATTGATTTAATAATTTCTCATGTGACCCTTTTTGTGTGGTTGTATCGACATCCATTCGCACTACTCGAATACCGGGAAATAATTTCGCCAATTCTTCTTCGACACGCTGTGTTCCTGTGCCAAAATAACGAATATGTTCACTACCACATTCCGGACATATTTGCGGAGCAGGTTCAGCATGACCACAATAGTGACAACGCAGACTATTAGAACGCTGATGATAGGTGAGCGAGATATCACAATTCGGACATTCCGCCACATAACCGCACGTACGACACATCACAAATGTAGAATGCCCGCGCCGATTAAGCAGTAAAACAATCTGTTGCTTTTTCTCCAGCCGATCTTCTATCGCTTGATGAAGAGGTCGACTGAACATCGAGCGATTGCCTTCTTTTAACTCTTCACGCATATCAATAATCTCTACGGCTGGAAGTTCGCTTCCAAGTGCCCGTCCATGAATTTCCAATAACATTGGCATAAATTCATCATTGGCTTGCGATCTAGCTGCATAATAACTTTCCAGTGAAGGAGTAGCTGAACCTAGAATGACAACAGCATTATGCTGGTGAGCACGATGAATCGCTACATCACGCGCATGATACTTGGGACTTTCTTCTTGCTTATATGACGTCTCATGCTCTTCATCCATAATAATTAAGCCTAGATTGGAAAAAGGAGCAAAGATCGCTGAACGCGCACCAATCGCGACTTGAGATTTACCTTCACGAATTTTGCGCCATTCATCATAACGTTCACCACTAGACAATCGGCTATGCATCACGGCTACACGATCACCAAAACGACCTTTAAACCGCTCAACCATCTGCGGAGTTAGTGCAATTTCAGGCACAAGCATAATCGCTTGTCGATCTTGTTCGATTACACGCTGAATACATTGCAAATACACTTCTGTTTTCCCACTACCTGTAATCCCATGAATTAAATATTCGCCTTGTTCACGTTTATTAATACGGCTGATAATCGAGTTATATACTTGCTGTTGTTCATCTGTGAGCGTAAATGGTGTACTTGGTGTAAAGTTGCGATCTTGATAAGGATCACGGTACACTTCCATATCTATAATAGCGATATATCCTTTGTCTGCCAGAGCTTTCACTGTACTGGCTGTGACGCCAAGCACTGTCATGATTTCTTTGAGTGGTACATCGCCACCGGTATCTGCAATATAAGTCAGTACTTCTTGCTGACGCTTGGCTTTGGCTGGAAATTCTTCGATAATGGTACGAATCTCATCTTCTGGCAAATGCAAAGAAACGGTTCTCACAGTTTTCTTTTGCACTTTATCGCGTATACTACGACTTTCTAATAAAATGCCACGTTGCAATAACGATTTGATAATATGCGCTTGTTCGCCAAACCGACGACTTAACAATTCCATCCGCACTTCTTGTTGCTTTTGAATATGAGAAACAATCTGTTCTTCTTCGTCGGTTAATAATGACTCTGTAGCATCAAAAAGAGAATCTTCTCCTACCCAAGATTCACGTTCAGCGACTCGAATATACCGTTCTGCTTTTCCTTTCAAAGCCGCAGGTAACATGGATTGAAGTGCAGTAATCCGGTGACACGCATATTTGGCACTCATCCATTCAGACAATTCAACCAATTCTTCGGACAATGGAGGTACAAGATCTAGTAATTCTTGTAATGATTTGAGCTTATTTGCTGGTGTCTCAGAAGTTCCACTTAATCCAATCACGAATCCTTGCAATGTACGCGGACCAAAAGGAACACCTACACGACTTCCTACTTCTAACCATCCTCGCATCGATTCTGGCACGATATAATCAAATGGACGATCTGTGCCCCGGCTAGGTACATCAACAATCACCTGAGCAATAAGAGTCATAAGGTAGACACTCCATTCAACCGTTTGGCTACAATACTTAGCAATTGGATGGCGACTTCATCTTTACTCATTAATGGTAGATCCACTACTAATCCCTGTGCATCATAAATCTGAACAAGATTCGTATCTGTGCCAAATCCAGCTCCAACTGCGGTGACATCATTAGCGACTAATAGATCACAGTTTTTACGTTTTAATTTACCTATAGCATGTTCAGCGACATCATTCGTTTCTGCGGCAAAGCCAATCAAAAATTGCCCCTGTTTACGTTGACCTAGACTTTCCAGAATATCGACTGTTTTTTCCAATTCTAGTGTAAGTCCTTCGTCTTTTTTCTTCATTTTGGTCTCGTACACAGTTTGCGGGCGATAATCAGCTACCGCTGCTGTTTGAATCATAATATCAGTATGATTCCATTCGCCTAATACTGCTTCATACATATCTTGAGCAGATTGAACACGCACTGTCTCTATGCCTTCAGGTAAAGGTACTTGTACTGTTCCTGCAATCAATCGTACCGATGCCCCCATATCGTGAGCAGCTTTGGCAATCGCAATTCCCATTTTGCCAGAGGAATCATTGGTAATAAAACGAACAGGATCGATCCGTTCTACTGTTGCACCTGCGGTAACGGTCACTTTTTTACCTGCTAACACCTGACGTAACTGATTGCGGTGTGCTTGAGCTTGAAAAAAATCTTGTACTACTTTAATAATCGTCTCCGGTTCTTCCAAACGCCCTTTGCCGACATAACCACAAGCCAACATGCCACTTCCTGGCTCAATCATCAACACACCACGACTAACCAGTGTATTCATATTTTGTACAACTGCTGGATGCTGATACATATGCACATTCATTGCCGGTGCGACCATGATTGGAGCTGTTGTGGCAAGCAATGTGGAAGACAGCATATCATCTGCTAATCCATGTGCCATTTTAGCAATTGTATTGGCAGTGGCTGGAGCAATTAATACCAGATCAGCTAGATCAGCCAGGTTAATATGGGTGACTACTTCTGGATCACGTTCGTCAAATGTATCTATATGAACCGGGTTACGAGAGAGCGTCTGTAATGTAAGTTCGGTAATAAATTTGGAAGCAGAACGTGTCATAATGACATGCACATCTGCCCCTTGTTTTACCAATCCGCTACACAACGCTGCCGCTTTGTAAGCAGCGATTCCGCCAGTAATCCCCAGCACAATCTTTTTACCTTGCAGCATCTCTATTTCCCCGCTTTCGTTTAATTTTTGCAATTATTCATCCCTTTATTATACCTCTTTTTATCGTAAAAGGGGAATCTATTCCATCGTTTTAGTATATTTTCAAAAAAAATAACAACCTTTCGGTTGTTAGCAAGTGGCACAGGGGTCCGTATTTAATTAAGCTTCTATAGCGGGCCCCTTTACCGTAGCCTGTTACTTATTTTTCGTCGTCATACTCTGTTTCAGTTCTGCGTTCGATACGAAGAATATCGTTATAGATTTCTTCTAATGCAATCCCTACATATTTGCTCGCATGAGCATCTTTCAATTCACTAACACTACCTTCACGTAGTTGTCTAGCACGACGGGAAGCTGCAACAACAAGCGAGTACTTACTGTCGACTTTAGTCATCATTTCATCAATAGAAGGATATAACATTAGATACACACACCTCTTCGTGTTCTGCGAAATTTATTTCACAGGACTTATTTTGTAATCTTACAATGTTCTGCGACAATAATACTCTGGATTCGCATACACGCTAGATCAATTTCATCATTGACTACAGAGTAATCATAATGCTTCATTAATTCCAACTCGTCAGCAGCTACCGTCATTCGATTCATAATCGTATCTACGGTTTCGGTTCCACGTCCATGCAGACGTTGTTCCAATTCTTCAAACGAAGGTGGAGTCAAAAATATAAATACGCCTTCTGGAAACTTCTCCATGACTTTCAAAGCACCTTGCACTTCGATTTCAAGGAAAATATCGTTACCCGCATTCAGCGTATCTTCTACAAAATCGCGTGGTGTTCCATAAAAGTTGCCTACATATTCTGCATGTTCTAACAAACGATCGTTTAAGATCATTTCTTGAAATTGCTCATGGCTTTTGAAAAAGTAGTTCACTCCATCCACTTCACCTGCACGAGGCTGGCGTGTGGTTGCAGATACAGAATAGATCAATTCAGGCATACGCGTCCGAAGAGCACTGCATACCGTTCCTTTACCGACACCGGAAGGGCCGGATAACACAAATAATAATCCTTTAGACATGGTACACTCCATTTTAGGCTGTTGCGTCGTCCGGTGCATAGTGGATTGATCAACAGCCTCTTTTTGTTTATTCGTCGTGATCATCATCTTTAGTCGATAAGCGATGTGCTACAGTTTCCGGTTGCACTGCGGAAAGAATCACATGATCGCTATCTGTAATGATAACAGCACGGGTACGACGACCATATGTGGCATCAATGAGCATATGACGATCGCGTGCTTCCTGAATAATTCTTTTGATTGGTGCAGACTCAGGGCTTACTATAGAAATAATCCGATTCGCGGATACAATATTTCCGAAGCCAATATTGATAAGTTTGATGGCCATCTTCAGGTTTTTCCCCCTATACATTTGACTCATTTACGCCGAAATGAGGTCGCTGACTTGCATTCATTCCAAATTTGCGGCTTGTTCACGGATCTTTTCCAGTTCCGCTTTCATCTCGACGACATGATTCACGAGAGCCAGATGATTCGCTTTAGAACCAATCGTATTCACTTCTCTATTCATTTCTTGAATCAAAAAATCAAGCCTACGCCCGATTGCATCATTACTTTCTAGCAATAATTTGCACTGCTGAAAATGACTATTCAAACGCGTCAATTCTTCGTCAATATTAGAACGATCTGCAAATACAGCTATCTCCATGCTAATTCTGGAATCGTCCCAATGATAACTTCCATCCTGAAGTTCAGATAATCGCTGTTTTAGACGTATGCGATGTTCTTCTACTACAGTAGGCGCCAATTCACACATACTGCGATAATACTGCTCTAGCAGATTCAGCCGCTCCCGCAAATCGTTAGCTAAATGAATCCCTTCTCGTGCACGCATTTGCAGTAAATTTTGAAGTGCTTCTTGTAGTCCTTGTCCAAGAATCTGTTGCCACTGTGCTTGTTCTTCTTCATCTGCCAATTCCGAAGGTTGCTCGGTAGTCATGACTCCTGGTAATGCAAGCAATTGATTGATATCCAAATTTCCATTCACACCATAACGCTCTGTAAGCTCTTGACCGGCTTGTAAGTAAGACTGAACGTTAGCATGGTTGAGCTTCAAAGACGGAACTTGCCCTGTATCTTGCTCTTTGTTCATAAATACATCTATCCGTCCACGCTTGATCGCATCTTGAATCAGCCTTTTGAGACTGTCCTCCATTTGACCCCATTCACGTGGTAAACGCATCATAATTTCGCAATAACGATGGTTGACGGATTTGACTTCAATCTGGACTTTGTAGCCGCCAAATTGCACGGCGGACTGACCGTATCCGGTCATACTGAATGACATCGGCATCACATCCGTTATCCTATTGTAATTGATTATCTATTGTGAAACAAGGGGTTTGGACGGCGCTTTGCTTTTGCCCATATATATTCAGTTAGCTGTACACTCATATCATAAAACATAAACGGAGTCATAATATAAATTCCGTTAAAATGTTCCATAGCGACATCCAGCAATTCTTTGGCGATGATTACGCCTGTGGCTCTGCCTTCTTCGCCTTCCAATCCTGCCATCCGTCCGCGTACTTCATCGGATAATTGAATACCAGGTACTTCATTATGAAGATATTCTGCATTACGTCCACTAGCGAGAGGCATAATACCTATAAAAATAGGAATATCTAAATGCTTGGTTGCTTCCCGAATATCAGCGATCAACTGCACATTATAGACAGGCTGAGTCATAATATAATCAGCACCAGCCGCAATTTTCTTTTCCAGACGAACAACTGCTTTATCCAGATGTTTGACATTCGGGTTAAAAGCGGCGCCTACTACAAATTTGGCACGTTGTTTGAGCGGTTTGCCTGAGAATGCGATACCTTCATTCAATTGCTTAATCATTTTGATCATATCAAATGAAGTCATATCGTAGACAGAACTTGCTCCAGGCAAATCACCAAATTTAGACGGATCGCCGGTCACAGCCAGTACATGATCAATACCGAGAGCATCGAATCCCATCATATGAGATTGACTACCAATCATATTACGATCACGACAAGCGATATGAATCAACGGACGAATCCCTGCTTCACGTTGCACAATATGTCCGAGTGCCATATTACTCATACGAGTCACTGCAAGCGAATTATCCGCTAGAGTTAGTGCATCTACTCCAGCTTCTTTAAGTGCGGCTGCCCCTTTAAGAAAGCGTGTAATATCAAGATCACGAGGTGGATCAAGTTCTACAATCACTGTTGGACGTTCACGCACCAGGTCTACCAGTGTCGGCGGTACATCTTCTCCGTTACGATCGCTTTCATCCATAATGGCGTTCTCAATCGTTACACTAATTTGAGGAGTCGGTGTCTGGACATTGGAAAAGTCTAACTTCTCCGGTACATATCCTTCTAACGCTCTAGCAATAGCGGCGATATGTTCAGGTGTTGTTCCACAGCATCCGCCGATCACTCGTGCTCCTAATTCGGCAAATCGAATACTACGCTGGCCAAAATAAGCCGGACTTGCCCCATAGCGATACTCACCATCTACATAATCCGCTACTCCTGCATCAGGGTACACTGATAATGGCAAAGATACTTTACCTTGAACTGCTTCCAGTGCATGAAGTGTTCCGTTAGGGCCTACACGACAATTCAGTCCTACCATATCTGCACCCGCATCAGTCAGTAAAGCAAACGCATCTGGCAAAGCAAACCCATCCAGCGTCCGAATCGCATCTTCTACCGTTAACTGACACATCACCGGAATATCAGTCAGTTTGCGTACTTGCCGTAAAGCAATCGCCAGCTCTTCTACTTCAAAAAACGTTTCCAACAAAATTCCGTCTACGCCTTCTTCTAACAAAGACGATACTTGTTGTCTAAAATGCTGACGTAATTCAGACCGCGGAATATTGGTTCGTTTACCATTGCGAATCGCACCTACTGAACCGACAACATAAGCTTGATCACCAGCTGCTGCCCGGGCGATCCGTACACCTGCGCGATTAATTTCATCTACTTTATGTTCAAGCCCATATTTAGATAATCGGTCATAATTAGCAGAAAATGTATTCGTTTCGATCATTTGAGCACCAGCAGTTACATATTGACGATGTACATCTTCTATAATATGTGGACGAATCAAATTCAATTCTTCATAAGAAATACCTACAGGAAATCCTAATTGGTACAAATAGGTTCCCATTGCTCCATCGCCTATAATTACATGATCTGTCCATTTGGAACGCAAATCTGGCTTCATTGTATAGTCCACCCCACTGTATGTCATTTACGTTCTAATGTATCATATAAAAACGATCTATAAGACGTCTGAACGGTGGTATAGTTAAATTATATAACCAGACGCGTAACAAGCATATTATTCGGTTGTTTCTCCAGTGTATACAGTAGCCGCAGGGCCGGTCATATATACTTTGTTACTGGACTCATCCCATTCAATATATAAGTCTCCACCTTTAAGCGAGACATAACCAGTACGATCAGAATATCCATTCAGTACAGAAGAGACCAATGTCGCACAAGCTCCTGTTCCACAAGCAAGTGTCGGCCCTGCTCCTCGTTCCCATACACGCATGTCCATTCGATCACGACTTTGCACCGTTGTAAATTCTACATTGACTTTACGCGGAAATAATGGATGATTTTCAAGTAGTGGTCCCCATTTATTCAAATCGATATTCACAGCATCTTCTACATAAATAACGCAGTGAGGATTACCCATAGATACCGCTGTAAAATAGAAAATCTGACCTTCCACTTCTATCTCTTGATTGATTACTGGATTGCCTTCGATTGCTACAGGAATTAACGTACTATCCAAAATAGGCTCTCCCATATCTACACGAACTGTATGGGCTATTCCGTCTTCAGCTTGCACAGTAACCGATTGAACTCCTGCACCCATCGTTTCTATCGTGATTTCAGTATGAGGCGTTAACCCACGATCATACACATATTTGGCAACACAACGAATCGCATTCCCACATTGTTCTGCTTCTGATCCATCTGAATTAATAATTCTCATCATAAAATCTGCATTCGCAGACGGCAAAATATAAACTAATCCATCTGCACCGATACCAAAGTAACGATTGCAATGCTTAATCGCTAATTCTGCTACATTTGCTGGTAAGGATGGCTCTCCATAGACGATGATAAAATCATTGCCCAGACCATTCATTTTTGTAAATTCCATATTGATTCTCTCCTCCGAAAAACACGTTCTATTGGGTAAGCATACATGATGGCACTATAAATTGCTATGGCTTTGTGGCATGATAGAAGATGATTATGATAGTAAGAATAGGAGAATACTCGATATGGCATTAGATGGCATTGTTACCCGTGCGATTGTTCATGAGCTTCAATCTCTGCAAGGCGCACGTATTAATAAAATTCACCAACCGACAGGTAATGATATTGTTTTTCAGATTCGTGCACAGCGCGGGAATCGCAAATTAATTTTAAGCGTTAATCCTACCTATCCACGTGTTCAATTTACCGAGCAATCCTTTATGAATCCACAAGAAGCACCTATGTTCTGTATGTTGCTTCGCAAGCATTGTGAAGGTGCTATTATTGAATCGATTGAACAGGTAGGTATGGAACGTGTAATTCATTTCAATGTACGTCAGCGGGATGAATTAGGCGATGTTTCTTTCAAACGATTGATTATTGAAATTATGGGTCGTCATAGTAATATGATTGTGATCGATCCTGCAACCAATACGATACTGGACGGAATTCATCATATTACGCCAGCAATCAGTAGCTATCGCGTGATTATGCCTGGATTTAGCTATGTAGAACCACCAGATCAGCACAAATTAAATCCTTTAGAAACCAGTGAACAACAATTCATGGAGAAGCATCGTGAAAATATCGATCCTCCTGCTCGTTTTCTATTGAATACATTTAGCGGTCTAAGCCCATTGATTGCCGAAGAAATTGTATATCGTGCTCAACAAGCTGATATTAGCGCTAATGGAGAAAATGAAAACACTTATCCAGATGTACCGTATATCTGGCAAGCATTTTCCAGCTTAATGGAGCAAGTATCCAAAGGGGAATTTGCTCCGGTGAGCGGTCTTAATGCACAAGGCAAAATTGTGTTTTCAGCAGTTCCTTTAACATTGATTCAAGAAGAAGAAAAGCACTATGATTCGATTAGTCAATGTATCGAAGCTTATTATGGTGACAAAGCTGAACGCGATACGGTTAAGCAAAAAACAAGCGATCTGTTGCGTTTTCTCCAAAATGAACGTAGCAAAAATATTAAAAAATTAGATAACTTGCAAAAAGATATTAAAGAAGCTGAAGGCGCTGAAAAGTTCCGTATTCAAGGAGAACTATTATTTGCTTCTCTCCATGAACTAAAACGTGGTGATAAGCAGATCGAATTGATTAACTTCTATGATGAAGAACAGCGTCCAATAACGATTAATCTTGATCCACAATTAACACCGTCTGATAATGCACAGCGCTATTTCAAACGTTATAACAAATATAAAAATAGTCTCGCTGTAATTGATCAACAATTAATCAAAACACATGCTGAAATTCAATATTTAGATTCGTTACTCCAACAGCTAGGCAGTGCTTCACTACAAGATATTGATGAGATTCGTGAAGAATTAGCTGAACAAGGGTATGTACGTAATCGTAATAAACGCGCCAAAAAGAAACGCAAAGACAATCGCCCTACTCTTCATGTCTACACTTCCAGTGAAGGTATCGAAATGTATGTAGGGAAAAATAATTTGCAAAATGATTACATTACGAATAAATTAGCTCACTCGAATGACACTTGGTTACACACCAAAGATATTCCGGGTTCTCATGTAGTTATCCGTAGTCAACAATTTGGCGAAGCTACATTAGCAGAAGCCGCTCAGCTTGCCGCTTATTTTAGTCAGGCTAAAGAGTCTAGTAGTGTGCCTGTAGATTACACTCTTATTCGTCATGTACGTAAGCCAAGTGGAGCCAAGCCGGGATTTGTGATTTACGAACAACAGACTACGCTGTTTATTACTCCTGAAGAAGAGGTAGTCAAAAGCTTGGAAAGCACGATCAAATCGTAATGCTCGTCTGACTATAGGATAGGTATGCTTCAATAAAGTATGCTTTGAATAGGCTCTTATGTTTAAATCAAAAAAAGAACGGCTGGACTACACCTATTACAGGTGATCATCCAGCCGTTTTTTCTTATAACTATATCTAATGTTTTTGCTATCATTCCACTGTGATTACTGCATAATGATTATTCTGCTGTAATCCCTGTCTCGATAGCTGTCTGTAATTGGCGCAATTGAGTCAAGGTAGACATCGGTACATTTTTGCCACCTAATGGGCCATGAAATACTTTTCCTTGACGCTCTCCATGATAATCAGAGCCACCGGTAACTATTAGATCTCGGCGTTGGGCGATTTCCAGATATCGTTGCTCATCTTCAGCAGAATGATCGGAATGATACACTTCTAAGCCTGCTATAGAACTGTTATCCAGAATACGCTCTACTAATGCATCATCACCATAAATACCCGGATGAGCCATCACCGGAACTCCATTGGCTTCACGAATCCATACCGCTGCATCAGAAGCTGTAATACGTGGTGGAGAGACATATGCAGCCGCTCCTTCTGCTAGATACTTGTTAAAAGCATCTTTTAGATCGACAGCATATCCTTTCGCTACCAATACATCAGCCATATGCGGACGACCGATACTTTCATCAGGCATTAATTCTCTGCCTAATTGCTGGATGACTTCATCCATCGTAATCTCTACACCCAGATCACGTAACTTTTGCAAAATTTGTACGTTACGATTGTCTCGAACTTCGCGTAGTCCTTGCAGACGTTCTAATAATTGAGGATCTTCTGTATTAAGGTAATAACCAAGAATATGAATATCTTTATTGTCTTCTCTAGTGCTAATTTCTACACCAGCAATTACTTCAATATCATACTGCTTGCCTGCTTCTATCGCTTCGGCTACACCAGCTACCGTATCATGATCGGTTACAGCAATCGCGCCAAGACCTGCTTCTACTGCTAACTTTATATTTTGCGTTGGTGTATTCATACCGTCTGATGCCTGACTATGAGTATGCAAATCTGCATAACGTTCTTCTTGAGAATTATCCATTATCTAATCACTCCTATGTTATTGCTTCTACCTATCTATTACACTTCTATATTCACACCCACTCATACTCTTGTACAAATTGTAAAAAAGTAACTGCCGGAATAGTCAATAATGTAGATTTAAGATGAATCGAATAAAATTGCCGTTGAAACGAAACATTTTCAATAGTTAACACTTTCAATAATCCTAAAGTGACTTCATGCTTAACCGATGATGGTGATAAAATCGTAATACCTAATCCAGCTTCTACAGCAGATTTTACTGCTCCTGTACTGCCTAATTCCATCACTGTCTGAATTTGAGAAAGATCGACTTGATGTCTGATTAGCTCTTCTTCCATCACTTGGCGAGTTCCAGAGCCTTTTTCACGTAACACAAATGGATACTTCAACACATCTGTTAATTGCACAATCTCTTGATCAGCCAGAGGATGGTTGCCGGGTACAATGAGTTTGAGTTCATCTTGCATCACAGGCTTAATCGTCATATCGGGATGTTCAACAGGCGCTTCGATCAATCCAAAATCTAGCTGATTACGACTAATTTCATCTAAAATTTGAGTGGTATTCATCACTTTGAGCATGACTTTCATATGTGGATATTGCTGACCTAGTGGACCGAGTAGACGAGGTAATACGTACTCACCAATCGTATTACTTGCACCTAACACTAATCGCCCTGCTAGACTATCGGTAAATCTGGACATGACTGCATCGGTTTCCCGCATCAGATGAATCCCTTGCGAAGCGAACGGCATTAACGCATGACCTGCTTCAGACAACTCAATGCGCTTGGTCGTCCGATTGAACAATTTGGTGCCAAAATGATCTTCTAAAGACTGCACTTGCATTGTGACTGCCGGTTGCGTCATATGAAGAGCTTGCGCCGCCGCTGAGAAACTGCCACGCTCAGCAACTGTATAAAAAATGTGTAATTGATGAAAATTAAATGCCACTACCGTTCCCCCTCCTTGCTATGTATATATTGTACCATTTTCAAATAAGCATACAAAAAAGAAGCTCGCTTTAACAGCCGCTTCTTTTCAAAAGTATTATGATTAGATATGTGAGTCGTTTTATAAATATTGCATGTTTACGTAAACTCCTAATACAACGCTATGTCTTCTTTTCTATTAGGCACATCTGCTGTCGATATACAAATCTTATTTGCGTTTACGACTGTTTTTGATCAAAGTCATCCGACGAGAGTGTCTTAACCATGAATAGTAAGATTTAAGATCGCGAAGCTCAATCGTTTCCGACATTTTACCCAAAAATGTAACGATAATCATTTTGTGCAGTGGGTTACCTGTAAGATCGTATTCACCTGGTAGATCAGCAAATTCAGCAACAACAACAAGGTCTTCATCAATTAAATATACATCTTCTTCTTTGCGATAATACGATACAATACGATTTTGTTTAAGCGTTTCCCACATAAATGAAGCAATTTCTTCAGGTTTAGTCTGAGCCTTAGCGATACGGTCGTTATAACGACTAATAGCATGATTCGTAATTACGATATCTGCAACTTTTTTCTCGCCAAGTTCTACATGAAAAGGTTCATACGTGCTCCAACGTTCCATTACTTTATCTCTCATTAACTATTCACTCCCCATTCTGTATGGGTCTTTCCGTCTAAGTATTTATACCTATTAAGATATATACATCGTTCGCCCTACACAAGACGAAAAAGCTACCATTTTTTAACTCATTTCACTAAATTTCTTTAATTTTTAAAGTAAATTGATTTAAATTCAATATTTGTCTTTGCAACCTTACAGTTCTGTAGTCCCACTAAATATTATATCGACAGGGAGTAACGTTTCTTTAACCCATAAATGATAAATCTTCAAAATTATCATAAATAATACTTAGTACATACCTTTAAACGCTGTTAAATGAAACCGTTTCCTACAATAAAATATAAAAAAGCGACCATTAAAGGTCGCTGATAAATGGTAGTCAGAACTGCTCATTTCAAAATACTTGATTAAATACCGTAAAATTGAGTCTGATCAGGTACCGCTTTGGTATATTCCGTTTTGATCTCATTTCGATAAGATCGTTCAACTTTGCGCACGTAAGAAAGACGACGGATATTTTTGAGTGTTTCTTCTGCTTTTTCAGTGTACAAATACATAACTACATAATGCATGCGACGTGAAATATAATGAACACAGCCATATTTTTCAAGATTGCGTGCTGCTTTAACATCATTAACCCAGATAATGTAGCCCATACGTGAAGGCAATGCTAATTCTTGTTCTTCTGGTTGCTGTGTTACATTTTCTTGTTGTTCGTTCTCAACTGCATCCACATGATCCTCCACTACCACATCCGCCTCCTTTCGGTAAAGGGTTATTGCTTGGAACTTTAATACTTTCAGAGACCGAATGTGCTATCAACTCTGACATTTCGTATAACATTTGATCCAATTTTTCCTCAGCATCTTTAAAGCGCCATACTGCTTCTATCTGTTCCATTTCTCGTTGAACAGCTTCTACCTGTTCTTTGGCTTCATGGAAGTTGGGATGAAAATGTCCAAACCGTTGTGTTTCTTCAAATAATTCTTTTTTGCTGTTGAGCTTGTGCATCAAGCTTATAACTTCCGGGTGAGCCAGCATACGCTCTTCCCAATATAGGTAATTCGCGACTTCGATAGAATTGTTGATCATATCGCCTAATTCATAGGCGCTTGTCAAGACTTCGGCCATATCGACCGTCCTAATCTCGGTTACGCTCATGAAATTCATCTCGTTTCTGTATATAAAGTGGACAACCCTCTAACTTAGTTGTCTTTATTATCATAGCATAAGCCGAGAACAGATTAGAAGTGCTTTTCCAAAAATGGTATCTTTAATACATAAAGTTCACTATATTTAGCGATAAAACAACGATTTTCTTCTAAATACCTTACAACAAAGGTGAACATTCTTTGCGATAATCCATCGGAGATAGACCTATTTCTTTTTTAAATAGTTGGGAAAAATACGATTGCGATTTAAATCCTACAATTTCGGAGATATCCAAAATCGAATAATTCGTAGATTCTAGCAAAAATTTAGCTGTATTGATTCTAACCGTAGACAAATATTTAAGTGGCGATATATCGTATGTTTTTTTAAAAGCATGAGATAGATAGTATTTATTAATATGTGCTTCACTGGCTAATACATCTAGCGTAATATCTTTTTTGAAATGAATATCGATAAAATTGCGTACAAGAGCGATCTCACGATTTACTTTTTGGGAAGGTTCTACATGCAATGATACAGACTTTTTACGCAAAATAAGATAAAGCAAAATACGGATCAGATGTCTGCCTATTTCTTCATAAGCATACTGTCTGGCATTGTATTCTTCAAAAAGTTGATGAACATAAAATAAAATACTGTTGTTCACATCATCTATTTTAAGATAAGAAAAAGGGTTTTCTTCATTTACTAGTGAAATGCCATGGATTCCAATAACAATATATTCAAGCAACTGATGCGTATCTGAAATTTCCGTATGTTCGACATTGGGATTAATAACGATTATATCATTTTTTTTGATTGCAAATCTCTTATCCTCTACTAGAAACTCGCCTCTTCCACTCGTCACATAAAAAAATTCAACAAAATGGTGTGAATGTTTCATCGTGACCCAATTTTCTCCATCCGTATCCGATTTGTTAATATAAATTAACTCCGCATTGACATACGAATGAACATCGATCGTAGACGAATGTCCTCCACTATTCATCATTATCACCTCTTCATTCTAAAATCATCCACCTTTATAAACAATTCTTTACATCCTATGAACCCAATGTTCACACTATTTAGTCATATTATTTATTTTAAAGCAATAAATCTAAAATACATAGCAATAAAGATAAATTCTAATCTAAATTGCAAACGTATAATAAATTTATTCATACATTCATTTTGTAACACTAAAGGAGGGATAAATGATGAGCAAAAAAGCAGTAAACACCAAATCGTTTTTGTTATTAATCACAGGTTTATTTATCGTAGGGGGTACACTTTTAACCGTTATGCTGTATATGCTTAACTCCAATGATGAAGTTGCTACAGTCGATGAACATGTTATCAGTCAACAAGAATTAACCTTTTATATGCAACAATTACGTCCTAAAATACAAAATGAATTTCAAACCAAATACCAACGTCCACTTAGCAAAGAAGATTGGTACAAAAAAGTTGACGGAACAACACCTATGGATCAGTTACAGCAACAAGCATTAGCTCAAATTGTAAAAGACAAAACATTATTAATTGTTGGCAAACAGCAGCATTTGATCGAACATATCGATTATGCAGATATTATTCAAGCAATGAATACCGAAAACAAAAGTCGTACCGAGGCGATATCGCGTGGTGAAATTGTATATGGATTAACTTCTTTCACACCACAATCGTATTATTCTCACTTGCTAACCTCTCTCCGAACAGAACTGAAAAAGAAATTAAGCCAATCTCCAAATGACCCTCTTTATATTGATAACAAAGACGCTTATGCCTACTTTAATGCTCATCAAGCAGATTGGACGGTTAATGCGACTACGTACGAAATGACCAAGCTTCATATCCCTTCTACTCAGCAACAGAAAGCAACTACTTTACAACAAATCACACAAGATCTACAACAAAATATGAGTCTTACTATGATTCAAAACAAATACAAACTACCTCAAAAAATAGCAGAGACTATTACACCTGATAGCAATACCTCGCAAAATTCGTATCAAAATGAACTGATTATGAAGCTCAGAAATACTGATGATGCTTCAAAACCAATATTTATCGAGACAAAGCAAGGTTTTGATTTGTATCAATTAGAACACACTGCTATCAATAAAGAAGAAGCTTTCAAACAGTATCAAGCGCAGATTACACAAACATTGCTAGAAGATCGACTGAATACGTATTTAAAACACGTTCAACAATCCCTTCCGGTTACAGTAGATCAACCCAAAATCAGTACCGTATTAGCCACTTCTTCATTCATGATGCTGTAGCATTCTATATTGCTTATTCTGTAGTTTGGAAAAGTAAATTCAATTGGAGGTCTATAATGCCTAACATTAAAAAAGCTTGTATTGGCTTGGTATTGTTTACGTTATTATTTACTCTATTCCCTACTTATTCTGCGAATGCTAATACTTCTTTAGACTCACCTAAAAATGCACTTAGCGGCAATGCTCCTAATCCATACGGCGGAACCGATTATTATCTTGATGCAACCAATGGAAAAGATACCAATGACGGTAAATCTATCGATACTGCATGGCAAACGTTACAAAAAGCAAACAATACTACATTTCAGCCAGGAGATCGTATTTTGCTTAAATCTGGTGAGAGCTGGCAGAATCAGCAACTCTGGCCCAAAGGATCTGGAACAGCCGGTAAACCGATTGTGATCGATCGTTATGGTGATGAAACACTGGGCAAACCTTATATTGCTACCAACGGCAAAGTAGATAACCCTCTTCAATATATAAATGGAGATTTTGTCAAAGATAAAAATAAAGTCGGTTTGACCGGTGCTGTCGTTCTACGCAATCAGCAATACTGGGAAATTCATAATCTTGAATTATCCAACGATGATGATTTCAATACCGATATTAATGTCTCTGCCAAAACCAAGTCAGTCGTTCGAGATGGTATATCTATTTCCATTAATGCTGATTTACTAGAAGGAAACGATAAAATTATGGATTACTTCCGAATCAGTGATAATTATATTCACAATATTGATGGGCCTACAGACTGGCAAAAGATTCACTATGGTGGCATCGTTTTTCAAGTATTTGGAGAAAAAAGTTATAAATCTTACGATGAAGGTGCTTATTATTTCCAAGATGTGCGTATCGAAAATAACCGTTTCTATCAAACAGAATTACATGCGATTGAATTTGCTTTTAACTGGTTTTATGATCGCGATGCTAGTTCTGGTGAATATGATGAAACAGGTAAATTTCATGAAGGTTGGGAACAGCTATGGGTGAAAAACAGAGATTTGTACAGTCGTGATGTGTATATTGGTCATAACTATGCGGAAGATATTGGTCAAGGCGCGATTCAGCTAGCGAATACCAAAGATATGATTGTCGAATACAATGAAGTGAATGGCTATTTGCAACGCTATAATGCGGTTTCTTGTGGGTTGTACTTATGGGCAGGGGCAGATACAGTTATGCAATATAACGAAGTCTACGGCGGGCCGTATGGAGAATATGATGGTACCCCGTGGGATTTGGAATTCACCAATTTTAATGTAACCTATCAATATAATTATTCTCATGATAATGCAGCAGGTTGGATGGCCTATATGGGGAATAGCTCTAATTCGATTGCACGCTACAATTTAAGTGTAAATGATAACGGAGTTATTGTTAAAAATATGCTATCTACCAACTATTCACCTACGTATTTCCTGAATAATGTATTTGTCTATGATGCTTCCAAAATGGATTGGTTCCATGATGAAGTATTTAAAGATACCGTTTATTTCTTAAATAATGTATTTTATAACACATCAACAACTACGCCTACTAAATGGTACCGCAAAGAAGGAGCATTGAACAAAGCTGTCTTCTCGAACAATGCGTACTATGAAGCTGGTGGCGTACAGTCTGCACAACAACCAGCCGATGCGCATGCTGTACTAGCAGATCCGCAATTTGTAGCTGATCCTGCGGATTACAAACGTGGTAATGGCGTTGCTAACATTGTTGATTCAGCCGCTAATTTCAAAGTCAAACCAACTTCACCATTAATTGATACTGGTCGCTATAATGTACATGCAGGACAAGCCGATTTCTTTAACAATCATCTATACTATGGCGACAATATCGATATCGGAATTCAAGAAAGTCCAATAGGAACCAAAGTTGAATCACCTGTGGATACCAATCCTATCGAAAATGAGCAGCCTGCACCACGTGAAAATCTAGCGCTTCATCAGCAGATTTCAGCTAATTATACTCATCCAAATAAAGGCTTAGAAGCTACTAATCTAGTAGATGGCAAAACAACGACACGCTGGGCAAGCCCGGACGAAGTCACCTATCCAATCGAGATCACTATCAATTTTGGTAAACCTATTGCTTTTGATGAAGTCTATTTAGACGAATATGTCGACAGCGGAACTGATCCACGTATTCTTGAATATGAATTGCAACAATATGATGAAGCTACAGATACATGGACTACTTTTGAAAAGCAGACCAACGGTTTGGGAACCAATGTCTCGTTAAAAGATTTTGGTCATATTACAAGTAGTCAGCTTCGCTTGCTAATTGATAGTGTCAAATCTGATGCAACTGGAACGCCTACACTCACTGAAATTCAGGTATACAATAACAACAGTACTGAAAATCCGCAACAACCGACAACCTCAATCACTTCAGCAACATATGATCTGAATCCGTCCAAACAAAATGATCCTGCGAATCAAGTAACATGGGATGTCTATCTGAATGGAGATACGTTATCCACGATTCGTTATATCGGAACAGAAGGAAATGTATTGAGTAGTCTGACCGAAGGCAAAGATTATACAGTTAATGGAGATACGTATACGCTAACACGAAGTTTTCTAACAACACGAGCAGTTGGCAAGTCAGGCTTACAGCTTGAATTCGCTTCAGGAGCACAACTCAAAATCGATCTGAATATTATCAATTCTACAGATACTTGAGTGATCGTGATACCATGATAGATAAATAGGAACAGCTGGTAGCAAAAAAGATTCAGAATGTGGTGTATTGTTCACCCGTTCTGAATCTTTTTTATCGTCTAATTTTTTATAAAGTATAGTTTATTGAATACTTTTCACATCATTATAAATAACACTACAACTCAGTGTTGCAAAATAGATTACGTTTCTACCGCAGATTGTTGCAAATAATTTTCAGCAAGTGCTGTTAATATTTTGGCGGCATTTAACATTCCTGCTTCATCCATATCGAATTTTGGATGATGATGCGGATACGTAATCCCTTTATCTTCATTGCCAACTCCAACAAAAATAAAACATCCTGGCACTTCTTGTACATAATAAGCAAAATCTTCTGCTGGCATCATCGGTGGAGTCACTTCAACATGATCTGCTCCAAAGACTTCGGTAGCCACTTCGAAAAATCGTTCTGTTTCGCTTGCATGATTCACCAGTGGTGGATAACCCATCATATAATCAATCTCTACTTCTGCTCCGTTCATCGCACATACATGACGGGTCACTTCGTCAAACCGTTTACGGATAACTGCTCTAGTTTCTTCATCAAATGTACGTACTGTTCCCGTTATTCGGCAAGTTTCAGCAATTACATTTTTGGCTGTTCCACTATTGATGGTTCCGATCGTCAACACAGCAGGTTGCAAAGGATTTACATTACGACTCACGATAGATTGTAATTGCACCACCAATTGCGCTCCAGTAAGTACACTATCGACAGTCACATGAGGAATCCCACCATGACCCCCTTTTCCTGTAATATCAATCACAAAGTCATCAACAGAAGCCATAATCGGACCTGCGGCACTAGCTAATATTCCGACAGGCAAAGGCGACCATAAATGCACACCATAGATAACATCTACACCTTCAAGAGCACCTGCGGCAATCATTTTCAGAGCGCCACCCGGACATACTTCTTCACCCGGTTGAAAAATAAGACGAATTTCACCTTTTAATGTTGCTCGGTGTTCACTAAAATAACGAGCGACTGCTAATAAACCTGCGGTATGACCATCATGTCCACAAGCATGCATAACACCATCCACCTGTGAAGCATATTCACATTCTTTTTCATCTTGAATAGGTAAAGCGTCAATATCAGCACGTAACGCAACTGTTTTACCGGGTAAATCTCCTTTGATAACACCAATGACTCCTGTATCGCCGACACCGGACGTTGTCTCAATTCCAAAAGACATTAATAGATCAGCAATAAACTTCATTGTATGATGTTCTTGATAAGATAATTCAGGATGACGATGAAGATGCCTGCGCCATTCTACCATATCTGGAAATAAAGCTTCCCAATTGTAATTCCCCATCTGCTCTTCATCCTTTCAATGCTATTCTCATTATTTCATTATACACATAATTATACGTTTCAATACTGCTCAGGTGGTTAAATAATAGTTTATATGACTAGATTCTGTTTCATTATAGTATATTCATGGTAATATCTATGTTCAAACTGATGGGTAAAGCTTGCACCTACCTACAAAACGTACTATCATGAAAAGTGAACTTAACCATAATTTGATATGAAACAAAAAATAGATATATTTTTTTATTACAAAAGGAGGATTTGTGCATGAAAATTAGCAGTTGGTTAACTGCCTTGAATACTTCTGATCTGTACATATCCGTTCTATCCTTGGAGACTCGTTATGAATAAAATCAGACATACTTCGCCACGAACACTAAACAACCAGACAACAGCTAATCGCTATCGGAACGCGAATCCTTCTTCCAGTTCTAATGTGCGTAATATACAGCAACCTGCACAGAAAATCACTAAAAAAGGTGCTCCTGATTTTCAATTGTTAATCATGACCGTCATTTTAGTCTGTTTTGGTATTATTATGGTCTTTAGTGCAAGTTCAAGCATTGCATGGACGAACAAAAACTATAACTTTGACTCCTTGTATTTTACGAAAAAGCATATTTTATATGCGGTTATCGGTCTTGTAGGTATGTTTTTCGCTATGAAAGCTCACTATAGTAAATATAAAAAATGGTTTGCGCCCTTTTTTCTAATTACTTTAGCCTTACTGGTTATCGTTCTAATGGTAGGTAAAGAGCTCAATGGTGCTCGAAGCTGGTTGAATATTTTTGGATTTTCACTTCAGCCTTCTGAATTTGCTAAATTAGCTGTTATTTTGTATCTAGCAGCTTTGATCTCCAAAAAAGGAGATAAATTAAGAGATTTACGTAGCGGTTATATTCCGGTCATGGTCGTGGTCGGCTTAATCGCTGGCTTGATCTTTTTACAAAATGACTTGGGTTCTTGTATGATTTTGGTCGCTACAGCGGGTCTAATTATTTTTGCAGGTGGCGCTAGTGTAAAACACATTATGGCTTCTGTGCTTTTACTCGTTCTTGGAGCATCACTTGTATTAGGTATAGGTGCTCTTTTTAATCATGATGATAACACTGGTACAGAAAGTAGCTACAAAGCAGGTCGGATTGAAGCTTTCCTTGATCCGATGGCTGATGAAAAAGGAAGTTCTTACAACCTTGTTCAATCGTTAACTGCTATTGGAGTTGGTGGATTTACAGGTTCAGGTTTTGGACAAAGTATTCAGAAGCTTCATTACCTTCCTAACCCTTACAATGACTTTATTTTTGCAGTAATCGGTGAGGAATTCGGATTTATAGGAACCAGCTTATTTCTACTACTGTACGGGTATTTTATCTGGCGAGGTTTGTTTATCGCATTGCGTTGCCCTGATATCTTTGGGACACTGGTCGGTGTTGGTATTATGAGCTTGATTGCGATTCAAGCGTTTATTAATATCGGCGGTGTTACGAATACGATTCCAATTACAGGGGTTACATTACCATTTATTAGTTATGGTGGTACATCATTGATTATGATGATGACCAGTATGGGAATCATGTTAAGTATTTCTCGTGAAACCAATCGTGTAGCTAGTGAGAAATCACAAACGACCAATTCACGTATCGGTAATCGTCAATCGATCTCGATGCGAATGAAATAATAAAACAATAGTATAAAAAAGACGACAGAGATTACTTCTGTCGTCTTTTTGTATGTTTATGATCAAAATGTCTACAAAATATCGTCTTTAAAAGCAACGCCTTCTACTTTTACGTTGACTTCAACCACTTTAAGCCCGGTTAGATTTTCTACAGCTTCGCGTACATTTTGTTGAAGCATGCGGCATACTTCATGAATTGGAGTTTCATACAGCACGATAATACGTAGATCAATTGCAGCTTCCAATTGTCCGACTTCTACCGTAACTCCTTTTTGTACATTTTTACCACTTAGACGTTTGGCAAATCCATCGGATAATCCTCCAGACATAGCAGCAATACCTGGCGTTTCTAAAGCGGCCATGCCCGCTACTTTTGCTACGACGTCATCGGCAATTTTGATAATACCCATTTCCAATTGTAATGATTCGGTCATGTCCCATCCTCCTCTAAAGCTTAAGCCATTATCTTTATAAAAGAACTTCTATATCAAGCTGACTTTTCTCCTCTATTGTATCAGCATTCTGCCAAAATCTAAACTTTATCTCACGCAATTGGTTTAAATACACTACTGTTTTGGTTATAATGTTAAAGAATTTACATAAAATATATAGAAAAAGGGGTGCAGAATGAAGAAACATTTATCTACGATTTTATTGGCTATCTTTTTTGTGTTTAGTGCTATTGCTCATTATGCACATTTGAATCCTATTCTACAATTTGTAGTCTCGGCTATAGCTGTTGTATTAGTCGCTGGATTTCTAGGACGGGCTACAGAAAGTGTAGCTCATTATGCAGGACAACGTTTAGGTGGATTTCTTAACGCTACCTTTGGTAATGCCGCAGAATTAATTATCGCTATCATGTTGCTACGTGAAGGATTATACGATATGGTCAAAGCCAGCTTAACCGGCTCGATTATCGGTAACCTATTACTGGTACTTGGTCTTAGTATTTTTGCAGGTGGCGTGAAGCATAAGATTCAGAACTTTAATGTAGCGCTTGCTAATATGAACGGTTCTTTGATGATTGTAGCTGTCATCGCACTATTTGTGCCTGCTTTGTTTTTGAATACTCATTCGATCACTCCTACCGAAGTCGATACACTTAGTCTGATTGTAGCCGGACTATTGATCGCTGCGTATGTTGCCTGGTTGATCTTCTCGATGATTACACACAAAAAGTATCTTGAAGATGTGAAAGATCCCAAAGCACCTGAAGATCATGAAGAACCCAAATGGTCTAAAAATAAATCTATTTTGTTTTTGGTGATTGCTACTGTCATGACTGCTTTTGTCAGTGAATGGCTTGTAGGTACGCTTGAGACATTTACAACAGACTTTGGATTCAGTGAATTATTTGTCGGTGCATTTGTAGTAGCGATTATTGGTAATGCTGCTGAACATAGTGCTGCGATTATGCTAGCCATGAAAAACAAAATTGGTGCATCGGTTGAGATTGCTGTCGGTAGTAGTCTACAGATTGCTCTCTTTGTAGCGCCAGTACTGATTTTTGTGAGCTTTTTCTTAGGCAATACGATGGATATTGTATTTACGACTCTAGAACTTGTCGCGATTATGGTATCTGTATTTATCGCCAAATCTATTATTCAAGATGGTTCGACCAACTGGTATGAAGGGCTATTGTTATTAGTCACTTATATTATTCTCGGTGTCTCTTTCTATCTTGTCTAAATTAAAACAAACCAAAAACGCCTGTGCCCTCTTCTGAAGGTACAGGCGTTTCTATGTAACGAAAGTCTGCTACTCAGCAGACTGTTGTTTATTATTCATGGCTTCATACAACACAGACAAATTACGCTCCAGGTTGCTGATCAGCTGTTTGCCTACAGGCTCAGAAACAAATCCAGCACGTATAGCAAAATCTACTTCTTTGGAAAAGCCGTATACTTGAGTATCCAGAACTTCCTCGTACAGAGGACAGTAACGAGTATCCAAATTCTCCATCTGTATTTCAATTAATTTTTCAATTTTATTTGCATCTTCTTGTAGAAGATTCAATGCTTTTATATTCAACTGCTCTTGTAAATCAGATGAAGTCATGCTCTTCCCCCCCATGTTCGAGAATCGTCAGTCACTACTACTATTAATATTAGACGAAATTGGAGGCTAATACAAGAACCCCTAACGAAATTAAAGGAATTTACATTATATTTTAACTATTTATTGAAAAATAGAATTCGGATTGATCCATACAAAAAATGCTGCGATTCACAAGGAATCAGCAGCATTTCGTTAATCATTGACCTTCTGCAAGTTTTACGGCAAGTCCGTGCTTTTCAAAAGCAGCAACTACTGCTTTTTTAGCCTCTTCTTCGTCTGGTCCATGTACATGGAGCTCATAATCTTGATTTTTCACAAGTGTTGTAAATAGCCCCAAAATACTTTTAACATCAATAAATTTAGATTCGTGTTGTAAAACAATAGAAGAAGTGAACTGACCTGCTGTCTGTGCGATTTCAACTACTGCGGCATTATTCGTATTACTTGTTGCCATTTGAGAACCCTCCTACTCCGACTAAAATTTTCAACAATTCAGGTTTTCCATTTACATCATAATTGAATACGCTTTCTTATGCAACCCATTTCTTACAGCGTATGAGAGCGATAAAAAGAGGTTACGATTGTGAATAGCGTATAAGATGCTCTCAACAATATATAACCTCTTTTACCATTTTCAATCTTTTATAGTATTTATTAAAAGATTATTTCAAGTTCTCTGGATTAAGCGCTTCTAGTTCTGGCAATACAAAGATTCCGTCTTTGCGAATCAATACATCATCAAAGTAAATCTCACCGCCACCGTATTCTGGACGTTGAATAAATACTAGATCCCAGTGAATCGAAGAACGATTACCGTTATCTGTTTCTTCATATGCTTGTCCTGGCGTGAAGTGGAAACTACCTGCGATTTTTTCATCAAACAAAATATCGTTCATCGGATGCAAAATATGAGGATGGAATCCAATTGCAAATTCTCCGATATGACGAGCACCATCATCTGAATCCAAAATGCTGTTTAATTTCTCAGTATCATTACTTGTTGCTTCAACAATTTTACCATTTTCAAAACGGAAAGTGATGCCTTCAAAAGTAGTACCGTTATATACCGTTGGTGTGTTATAGCTGATAACGCCATTAACCGAATCACGAACCGGCGCGCTAAATACTTCACCATCTGGAATATTGCGTTGACCGGAACATTTTTTAGCACCGATATCTTTGATAGAGAATTGCAAATCTGTATTTTTACCGACTAAGCGAACTTTGTCTGTACGGATCATTAATTGCTCTAACGCATCTTGAGCTTTGTCCATTTTAGCGTAATCTAGATTACATACGTCAAAATAGAAATCTTCAAATGCTTCTGTGCTCATTCCTGCCAATTGTGCCATGCTTGCATTTGGATAACGAAGCACTACCCATTTGGTATGTTTAACACGTTGCTCGCTATGAACAGCATGTTGATAAATACTGTTGTACAACTTTTGTTTGTCATCAGGAACATCGGATAGATCATTGATATTTTCGCCTGCACGAATACCAATATATCCTTGCATCTGCTTCATACGCTCTAGATCAAGTGCAGCCCATGTTTTCATGCTTGATTCTGTCGCATTCATCAACATAGCACGTTGTACTTTACGATCAGTCAATTGAACAAACACATTACCGCCTCGTTCGCCAATCGCATGAATCACTGCATTTAATAGATCACGTTCATTACCGATCATTTCGACCAAAACATTTTCCCCTGGTTGTACATCGATTGAATATTCAACCAAATTTTTGGCTAATACTTTTACTCTAGGATCTTGCATCACATATCTTCCCCTCGTAAATAGTTTTTTAAATATTTTTTTGAACAACGGTTAATTATTCAAAAAACATTGTATCACGATGTTAAGTTTCTTGTCTTTACCTGTCGTTATAAAATAAAAAAAGTAGCTCTAGCATCTATATCGCTTATCGATAATGATCCTATAGAACTACTTCTTATATTATTCTCTTGGACTTTCATCAATACAGACTTGATTACGTCCACTTTTTTTAGCCTGATATAGCGCCATATCTGCACGATAAAATAAAGATTCTACACTTACTTTTTTGTCTTTGCGATCCCAGGCTGCAATTCCGCAAGAAACAGTCACTGTTGGATCTGTTTCCTGTTCGATTTTTTCACGAATCCGTTCAGCGATCACTTCTGTTTTCTCTGCATCAATCTGAGGGAAATAGACCGCTAATTCTTCTCCGCCCCATCGGGCTGCAATATCGTCTTCACGAATAGAAGATTGAATCATTTTACTGACTTGCTTCAAAATCTCATCGCCGATCTGATGACCATACGTATCGTTCACCTGCTTGAATTTATCTATATCGACCATCAATAACGTTCCGCTATCTTCTTTGCTTTGATAGCTGTGGATCTTTTCGTCTAGATAGCGACGTAGATATAACCCTGTGAGCGCGTCACGGCTTGCCATACGTCTTACTTCATCATGTAGGGTTGCATTGGCTACTGCTAGTCCAATGTGCGTTGTAATGACTTGTAATAGCTTAAAATTACCATATGAAAAGTAATGACTGGTACGATGACCTAAAAAGATCGATCCATTAACTTCTCCACCACTCATTAATGGAGAAGCGATCATCGAACAAGAACCTGAAGCATTCATAAATAACGATTCCAGACTAGGATTTTGGCAATAATCAGATAAGATCACAGGCTCTTTGGTTCGATACAGTAATCCGGTATATCCATGATCTTTCCCTACTGACTTGCCTTCCATACTTGGAACATTACCGGTGACCACTTCAAATTGCTCTGTCTCTGGATTCAGATGGAGTACTGCGACGGTCTCTGCTTTGAATACATCAAGTAATTCTTTACCTGCAATATCAAAAATCTCGTTCAATTGCAGACTTTGGTTGAGCCTTCTTGTAATCTCATTGATGAGACGCAGATCTTCGTTGAGCAATTGTGATTGTTCATATAATTTAGCATTTTCAAATGTACGTCCAGCCGCTTCTGCCATAATCCTCATGAGCTCTATATCTTCTTCCTCTAAAGGAGACTCAGACAATAGATGAAATACACCATAGATCGCTTGCTTCCCGATTAGAGGAATCGCTACTTCCATTCGATCAGACCCTTGAGCTTTGGCGTGTATTTCCATAAGTGGTTGCCCTGCTGTAAAAGCACGTACACACATATCTTCTTTTGGATTTTGCAACGATAAAGGCTTTACTCTAGCATTGTTGCTTTTATTATCTTGTGATACTAGCAATTCAAATTCTACCTGTGGATACATCTGATCTACGATAGCAAAAAGCTCATTGATCAAAGCATCGATATCGAATTTGTCGTGCATACGTTGAATCACTTGAAACAAGACAGAGCGACGCTGGGCTTCACGCTCTGCTAGTGTTTTGGAATGTAACATATCCGCTACAAATGTATATTCGAAGCGACGGTAAAATAGACTTTTATAATGCAACACAAGCAATTTAATTTCTTCTGTCAATAATACATCGGAGTCACGATTTAATTGAGCACATCCCATCATCGCAAATTGTTGATGATGACGGCGGGTATAAATAGGAACCATCGTATATCGATAAAGTCCTTCTTCATATTCAATCACATGCTCCTGATTCGTATGAGGAGTTAAGGTTGCTATATCTATCTTTGGTATCAAATGATCACTTGTCTGATCTCCGCCTATATATTTATGCATATGATTTATTAAAAACCAATGTGCATTACCTATCCGCATTTGAGAATGATTTTGTTGTTGCCAATCTTCCAGACTTTCTTGCAACAGTGGTTCAATATGCGGAAAATCTTCAGGATTAATATCCAGATTTTGCAGCCAGAACGTTTCGTCAGCAGTTGATACAACCGGATAGGAGGCATGTCCTTCTTCGGTACGCCAGGCTTGCACCGGATAATTCCATTGATTGTCTGACATATAAAATGCCTCCTTTCACGAATACTAATAAGTGACTAAATTTCTTAACATTAATACACTCATTCTACAATTTTATGCTATGGTTTGCACACAATATTTAATACATAAATAACCCGTAACAAATTTTACACAAACAATATTTACAAACCTATTGACGACAGATCCCTATTTCCTATATAATTTATTATTGATGAAGACTGGATAGACTTTAATTTGGGGTAACGTTGTTTCACCCTCACGCTTTTTGTTGCTAGCAAGACTGCGGCTGAACATTTTTGCTAGTAGTACGCTTCCTATCCGAGCCTACGACAAACAAAACGCGGCAACATGAATCACAGACCCAAAGCCCCGGAATGTTTATATTCAAAATAAAACTTTAATTACGAAGGAGCTTATTATAAATGTCACGTTACACTGGTCCTAAATTTAAATTAAGTCGTCGTCTTGGTATTTCGCTAAGCGGCAATGGTAAAGATTTGAAACGTCCTTTCCCTCCAGGTCAACACGGAGCGAACCAACGTCGTAAAATGAGTAACTATGGTATGCAATTACAAGAAAAACAAAAATTGCGTCACATGTATGGTTTGGGCGAAAAACAATTCCGTACTTTGTTCTCTAAAGCACAAAAAATTCAAGGTATTGCTGGTGAAAACTTCATGTTCTTGCTAGAAAGCCGCTTGGATAACTTGGCTTACCGTATTGGTTTTGCTAACAGCCGCGCTGGAGCACGTCAATTGGTATCCCACGGTCATATCACTGTTAACGGTAAAAAAGTAGATATCGCTTCTTACTCCGTAAAACCAGGTGATGTTATTGGTCTTCGTGAAAGAAGCCGTAGCTTGTCTTCTGTTAAAGAAGCTATCGAAAACCGTTCACACTTGCCTGCTTACATCGAGTACAACGAAAACGCTGTTGAAGGTAAATATATCCGTTTGCCAGAGCGTTCTGAATTGTCTCAAGAAATCGACGAAAAACAAATCGTTGAGTTCTACAACCGTTAAGATTTAAATTCAAAGCTGTCAGAGAATTCTCTGACAGCTTTTTTTATTTGGTTATTGAGCACAACACCAAAAAACCGCCAGCATATTGCAGGCGGTTTTTTGGTCTATCCTATCCATTTGAATCTATTTCATCATCATAAAGGGATCATATTATCAAGTACGGAATTTAGAAATAAGTTCATTCAAAGCATCTGATACAGCATCTAAAGATTGTGCGGAAGCTTGTAACTGCTGTAAAGATTGTGACTGTTGTGTAGAACGTTCTGTTGCACTTGCTGCACGCACTGCTGATGATTTAGCAATATCCGCCAGGTTGTTCAAAGACGCTGTCACTTCTTCTGCGCCAGCTGACATTTGTTCAGATGCAGATGATACTTCTTGAATCTCACCAGCTACACTTTCAATATCTCCACTAATAGAAGCAAACATCTGCTTCGTATCTTCTAACATGATGATACCGTCGGTAACCTGTGTTGATCCATCTTTCATCCCATTTACTACAGCAGACGTTTCTGCTTGCATAGAGACGATCTGTTCAGTAATCAATCTAGCCGAATCTCCAACGTTATTCGCTAGATTACTGATCTCAGACGCAACTACAGCGAATCCGCGACCTGCTTCTCCTGCTCGTGCTGCTTCAATAGAAGCATTCAGAGCAAGCAATGTCGTCTGTTTGTTAATCGATTGAATCATATCTATAATGCTACTGATCTGTTGAGAACGTTCATTTAGTGAAGCCGCCATACGTCCTGCTTCATCCATGACTTCTTTAGCTCTATCGATTTGCTGAACTGCTTTGTTCAGATGCTGGTTACCCTGCTCTGCTTTTTGCTCAATAATAACTGTAGCTTCCGATACTTCTTGTACCGATTCTGCGATCCGTTGTACACCAATCGCCATTTCTTCCATTGCTACTGTACTTTCATCAGCAGCTTTTAATTGTAATTCGGCACCACTTTCCATTTGTTGCAACTCTTTGACATTATGACCTGCATCTGTGGCGGCCATCGTTGAATCTTGAGCAATCTCTGTAGCTGCATTTTGAATCATAGTCGATTGTTGATTCAGATGATTCATAATGCCACTGGTAGACTCTAGCACTTTGTTAAACTCATTAGCCATCTGACCAAATTCATCGGCTCTTTGATTAGACAATCGTGCAGAATAATCGCCTACAGCCATTTTACGGCTGACTTCGACTACTTTACGCGTTTCTCGAATCATCCCTATATTATTCCACAAAATCGCGGCACTAATAATGATGATACCGATTGCGCCTACAATAATTAGAATATGTAGCAATTCTTGAGTAGGCTGTTGAATTTCAGAATCAGGTAATACTACAGCAATTTTCCAACCTGTTTCTTGCACAGTCATATAGAAAACAGTATTTAATTCTCCCTGAATATTCACTACTGTACGACCTGTTTGATTTTTGTTAATCAGGTTAGCTACTGTATCCATACCCTCTATTTTTTCATCTTTCAAAGGCATATCCGCTACAATCTCAGGTCTACCACTTGCTAGTACTTCGCCTTTACCGCTGACCAATATAGCACGACCGGCTGTACCTATTTTCAGATTGTTTACATAATCTCGAATATTATTCATACTGATATCTGCCAAAGCGACACCAAGCACTTGACCATCATTATTACGAATCGTTTTACCTGCTGTAATCATTTTGATTTTACTAACCGAATCGGTAAATGGTTCTGTATAATAGATTTTATCAAAGTTATTAAGAGTTGCAGTGTAATAAGGTTGTGTTAAATAATCATAAGCGGGATCATCATATTCTGTTGTAGTTGTAATTTTGTCTCCATCTCGGATTGCATAAGCAGACCGATATTTAACACCTTGTTCATACTGATTTTCTGCGAAGAAAATACCTACCCCGTACGTAAATGGACTTAACATTTGCCAGCGTTCTGTCAGTTTAAAATAATCGGCAATATCTAGATTATTTCCCAATTCTCCTGTAGCTGCTGCAAGTGATGATACAATCATTGAATTTTGTTTTAATTGACTGTTTAAGCTCTCATTCAGTCCTATTAATGTGTTATTAGCATTGGTATTGATTTCTGTATTAAGCTTCTCCTTTGCAAATTGGTACGATAACACACTAATGCCTACAAGAGCGATAATAACAATCGGAAGTAATGTTAATAATGTGCGAGCCTGGATACTTTTAAACTTGAATCTACGCAATGTAATTACCTATCCTCTCTTTATCTATAATAAAATCCACATTCTACTTATATCGACAAATTGATACATAAAATTAATAGTTTCACTTTGAGATATTGGATAAACAACTGACTATTTTGTCACTGTTTATCCTGTTACCTGTAATGAACACAAAAAACCTTTAGCATTACCGAAGTAATACCAAAGGTTGAAATGTATTTGTATTGAATTTGGATTTAATTTTGATTAAGCTTTTTTGATTTTGGCAAATTTACGTTTACCTACTTGTACGATATCTCCATCAGACAGTTCGATACTTGCATTCACATCATCATGTTTTTGCTCGTTAATTTTGAGAGCACCTTGTTGAATACTGCGTCTAGCTTCACTGGTAGATGTTGCAAATCCCAAAGTCATGACCAATTTAATAAGACCGATTTGTCCATTTTCCAAAAGATTTTCATCAATGACTACCTCTTGAATATCATCAGGTAATGCACGCTGTTGGAATACAGTCACAAAATGATTTTTCGCAGCCACTCCTGCTTCTTCATTATGGAACATACGTACATAATTTTGAGCTAGATTCATTTTGGCATCACGTGGATGGATAGAACCATCTGCAAGTCCTGCTTTGAGCTTAGCCAGATCTTCATTTGAAATATCTGTTGTTAACTCGTAGTACTTGAGCATCAATTCATCAGGTACACTCATGGATTTACCAAAAATTTCGTTCGGCTCTTCGTTAATCCCGATGTAGTTACCCAGACTTTTACTCATTTTCTGAACGCCATCTAATCCTTCAATAATCGGTAAAGTGATCGCTACTTGAGTTGCTTTACCGTATTCCTTTTGCAGTGTACGTCCCATCAATAAGTTAAACTTCTGGTCTGTACCACCAATTTCGATATCACTTTCAAGTGCTACAGAATCCATCCCTTGCATCAACGGGTAGAAAAATTCGTGAATACTGATAGGCTGCCCACCCTGGTAGCGCTTTGTAAAATCATCCCGTTCTAACATGCGTGCTACTGTAACTTTGGCAGCTAGATTGACTACATCTGCAAAATTCATCGGGCTTAGCCATTCGGAGTTAAAGTATACTTTCATTTTGCTAGGATCAAGAATCTTTGTGATCTGCTCTTTGTATGTCTCTGCATTATGTTTAACTTGTTCTTCGGTTAATTGCTTACGTGTCTCTGATTTACCTGTTGGATCACCTATTCTTCCGGTAAAGTCACCGATAATCAATTGAACATGATGTCCTAATTCTTGAAATTGACGTAACTTCTGCAAAACAACAGTATGTCCAATATGAATATCAGGTGCAGATGGATCAAGACCTAATTTGACCGTTAATGGCTTACCTGTTGCTACTGATTTGATAACTTTTTGACGCAGTGCATCTTCAGGAATAATCTCTGCTGTTCCTCGCTCGATTACACTTAATTGTTTTTCTACTTCTGCTTGTTGTGCTGGTGTTAGTTCTTCCCATTTCATGATCTATTCGCTCCCTATCACATCATTATACGGATGACTTCCGTTAGAGTGCCTGCTTGAAAATGAGCACCAAAAAAGACCTACCCATCCCCATAAAGGGACGAGCAGGCCTCGCGTTACCACCCTAATTAGAAGACTGATCTCATACTTATAACATCATAAGATATAGTCAGCTTCTCACTTCATTATATATAACGGAATCTTCATCCCGGCTTGATATTATAGATACATTCATTAATATCAAACGACTCCAGACCTGTAATTCAAAGGAAGTCCGCTTGCCGATTTGCACCAACCATCGGTTCTCTGAGAACGGTAATCTTCACTTCTACTGGGTGTCTTTCTTCGTCTTTGTGTTATGTAATTGTAGATTGCTTCAACGTATCACTTTTATAACATACCTTTTGCAAACAAGTCAATGCTTGTTCACATCCGACTTTGTGCCCATCCTACTTTTATCGTTCAGAAGAAACTGATTATAGCGTAATTTTTATGCTATAATAGTGGCTGGTAAAAGGGGGAAGTTACATGGCTGAAAAGAAGGACAAGCGTCCAACAAATAATTCCGCTAGCAAGCACTCTGGATTCCGCAAATTACTCACTGTGTTCAAATGGGTAGTTATTGCTGGTTTTGCTATTTGCCTGTTCGGTGGAGGTATTTTGATGGGCTACGTTTCTTCGATTGTAAAAGACGAACCTGTGCGTTCGCGTGAAGAAATAGTCAAAAAGATCAATGAAAATGCAGTGACCGGCTTTGCTTATTTTAATGACGGTTCCCCGATTGGACAACTTCGTACAGAAGAAGATCGTCGATTGGTGACTTATGAACAGATTCCTCAACCTGTCATCGACGCCATTATTTCCATAGAAGATAATCATTTTTATGAACATAAAGGTGTAGATATGAATGGTACGCTGCGCGCTGTCAAACAGCGGGTACTGAATGAATCCGTCCAAACCGGAGGGAGTACGCTTACACAGCAATTGTCGAGACGGGTATTTTTGAACTTGGACAAAACAGATGATCGCAAAATTAAAGAAATGTTGCTTTCTCTTCGTATCGAACGCTTTATGACCAAAAACGAAATTTTGACTGCCTACTTGAACAAAATGCCTTTCGGTAAAGGTTCAAGCGGATACAATATTTTTGGAATCAAAGCAGCAGCCAAAGGGATTTTTGCTCTAAATGATTTGAGTAAAATCAATATTGCTGAAGCCGCTTATATTGCAGGGCTACCTCAATTACCAACAGCTTATTCTGCTTTTGATAGCAACGGTAAATTCAATGAAAAAGGATTTAAACGTGCTGTAGGCAGGCAACAACTGGTTCTTGAACGTATGAAAGAGTTAGGTAAGATTACAGCGAGTGAATACAATGAAGCGATTAATTTCGATCTCAAAAGTGCACTGGCTAAACCAACCGCCAAAGCGTATTCTCAATATCCTTATCTTATGATGGAAATTGAACGACAAGGCGCACAAACAATTGTAAAAATGGAAAATCCAGATTTGGATATGTCTACTTTATCTTCAGAAGAACGCAATCAATTGTTTGAAGATGCTCGTCAAAAATTGTTAACTGGTGGTTATCGTGTATATACGACGATTAACAAAACGGTCTATAACACGATGCATGAAGTAGCAGAAGACAGCAGCAACTTCTCGCCTGATAGCAATACTAAAGGTAAAGAACAAACAGCCGCTATGATGATCAATCACAAAACTGGCGCTATTCTCGGTATGATTGAAGGTCGTAGCTTCCAAGAAGAACAAATGAATTATGCTACCCAGATGACACGTCAGCCTGGTTCTACAATGAAGCCAATCGCTGCTTATCTGCCTGCGCTCGATGCAGGTCTGGTACAACCGGCAAGTATTGTAGATGATGCTCCGATTATTTTGAAAGATGGGGGCAAAGGATATCACATCCCTGCGAATGCAAATGGACGTTATCAAGGTCTAGTGACGGCTCGTACTGCTCTTGATGAATCGTTAAATGTCCCTGCTCTCAAACTATTTAATCAAAAAGTAGGTATTGATAAAGCTTGGACATTTGCTAAAAAATTAGGCATTACGACGATTCAGGATACCGATTACTCTGCACAAACAGGAGTACTCGGCGGTCTTAAATATGGAGTGACTGTCGAAGAATTAACCAATGCGTATGGATCTATTCCGAATCAAGGGATATTCAATGATGCTTATATGATCGACAAAATTGTTGATCCTTATAACAAAATTGTCTACAAACACAAAGCTGATCCACAACGAGTCTTTTCCAAACAAACAGCTTATCTAATGACAGATATGCTTCGTACTGTTATTACAGATTCACGTGGTACAGGTAGAACGATGCAGACGTTATTTAATAAATACGGCAAAATACCAATCGTCGGTAAAACGGGTTCCACTCAGAACTATGCCGATGTCTGGTTTATGGGCTTTACGCCAGATGTAACGCTCGGGGTATGGGCAGGTTATCGTGAACCAGTGAACACCCTATCCGAGGATGGAAAAAAACGTGCTCGTACTTTATGGGCAACGATTATGAACAAAGTGACCGATAGTGATCCTGAATTGTTCAAAACAGACGCATTTACCAAACCAGACGGCATTGTAACGCAAACAGTCTCTGGATTCAGCGGTAAATTACCAACGTCTGCTACACGGCAATCTGGTAACCTTGTCACTGATATTTTCAATGCTAAGTATGTACCTAAAGACTTTGATGACGGTGTAGCTTATGCGAAATACATTACGTACAATGGTGTAAATTATATTCCACAAGATGGCACACCAGATGATATGGTGAATCAACGTACTGTAGTTAAACGTGAAATGCCGATCTCTGAATTGATCAAAGATCTGCAACATGCATTAGCTAATATGTCAGGGCCTAAATATGCACTATGGCGTTATCTACCTGAAGATGCAGGCGCAGATGCTCCAACACGTATTGATCCAAGACAAGATGATGGTGGCTCACCTAATCCGCCTAGCAATGTACGCTTATCTACTAGCGGTAGTGATGCTCGTATTACATTTAACTCTGGCGGTTCTGGTGATGTAGTCGGTTATCGTCTATATCGTTCAGCCGGCGATGGTTCGTATCAATATCAGAAATCAGCACAATTAGGCAGCAGTCAATTCAATTCATTTGTCTCTGCTAATGGCAATTTCTCTTTCTATGTTACTGCTGTCGATGTAGGTGGACATGAATCTAGTCCAAGTAATACTGTTGATTACAGTGCTGCTCCTGTGCCTGTAGAAGAGCCAGATGAAGGCACTTTATTACCAGATGGAACGACTGAAGAACCTTCAACAGATGGTACATCACCAGCTGAAGGTAACGCTACTGACCCTGCTACGACTACAGAAGAAGCTGCTCCTGCTAAAGCAAAAGTAGCTCCTTCTGCTCCATCTTCACTTAGCGCTAAAGGTGCAGGTAAAAGTGCAGTCGTGATCTCGTGGGGCGCTCCATCTCAGTCTGCAAGTAATTACAAAGTATACTTTAGCAAAACAAGTGGGGGTCCTTACAATCTAGCCGGATCTACACCAGATACAAAGTTCCAATATAATTCCAGTCGCAAAATTGATGGTTGGTTTTATGTAGTAGCGGTCAATGAGAGTGGTTCATCCCCACCATCATCGCCAATACAATATAAAGGTAAGTAAAAATACTGATATACTAAACAGCGAATACCGATTGAATATAATCGATATTCGCTGTTTTTTCTGTTTGTTTATAGATAAAAAGTGATAAACATTGATTTGAATTCAATCGTAACGCTCGCCTACTATACCTATAAAGCACAACAAAAAAAAGCATCTTTCCTTTGCAGGAGAAGATGCTTTTATCTATATTCATAGTTATTAATGATATGAACTATTAGTTCAATTGATTTACAGAAAGACGTAGAATCGTTTCGTGTGGCAAAATAACACGTGTATTCTCAACGTTTTCTTTTTTCATCAATTTCGTTAATAGACGCATAGCTACAGCACCCAGATCATACATCGGTTGCGCTACGGTTGTAAGCTGTGGACGAACCATAGAAGCAAGACGAATATTATCTACAGAAATAATAGAGAAGTCGTCCGGTACTTTCAAACCTTCGTCTTGAATACTGTGAATCGCACCAATAGCCATTTCATCGGTTGCTGCAAAAATAGCAGTTGGACGTTTTTTGAGACCGATAAAATATTTCATAGCTTCTACGCCAGATTCATAACGATAGTTACCGATACGTACCCAGTCTTCTTTGTATTCAATATTGGCTGCTTCTAAAGCTTTTTTGTATCCTTGAAAACGGGAGTATCCATTTGCAGGATCTTGTAATGTACCACTGATCATTGCAATCTCACGGTGTCCATGACGAATCAATGTGTTTACAGCATCAAAAGCTGCTGCTTCATGATCGATATCTACTGATGGAATCAATCCATTTTCATCACGAGTTGCACATAATACGATCGGTACAGCTGAAGATTGAAATGCTTGTAAATGATCTTCTGTTACTGTTCCGCCCATAAATAATAGACCATCTACTTGCTTTTCTAACAATGTGTTTACCACACGAATTTCTTTTTCTTTTTTCTTATCTGCATTACAAAGGATAATATTGTAATGATACATATTCGCAATATCTTCGATACCGCGGGCAATTTCTGCAAAAATAGAATTTGAAATATCAGGAATAACAACGCCTACAGTGGTGGTTTTCTTACTTGCCAATCCACGTGCTACTGCGTTAGGACGATATCCTAGACGTTCTATTGCTTCATAAACTTTTTTGCGTGTTTGTGGTTTTACGTTCGGATTATTATTCACTACACGAGATACTGTAGCCATAGATACTCCAGCTTCGCGTGCTACATCATAAATGGTTACTGTCACGGTCCTTCTCTCCATTACCAATAAATTTTCTTCATGTTTTCAAGAATTTGCTTCGTTTTTCATTTAGATTCATGATACGCTAAAATAGTATGACTTGCAATCATTGTTATGATGTTAAGATAGCGCTTCACGTAGCGAACTTACTGTAATCTTCGAGTGTGAAGTGTTCCAGACAGGCTCACCATTTTTAACTAAAATCACTTGTGGTGATTCATGTTTGACTTGCAAATGTTCTGCTACTGCATTCGATACATCGCGATTTTCCACTACATAGACCAATCCATAATCGACATCTTCACTTGGATTGCTTTCCAAATACGATTTAAATTCACTATAAGCGCCAGCGCTAATCGGACAACGAGTACTATGTTTAAATACAAGCAGTGGTTTTTGTGTTGTATGATTCAAAGCTTCTTGTAACTGATCGGTTGTAGTCATCTGAGTTACACTTGCCATTATGCACACATCCCCTTTTGCTATTAATTAATGTAAGAACGTTTTCATGAATAACTATCATAAGTATCTTAACAAATAACAGTGTAAAAATCCATTTTTTTGTCATTGTTACCGTTTTTTCAGCCGAATTTAGATGAATGTAATTTTCATAATGTTTTCTTTTCATTCTTCTGAGTCTTTTTTTTCATGATCATGGATTTTGATCCTTATCGTTTATTTTGATACAATGAACCTCAATAATGGGATTGATCGGTTCATATCGATCGCTATCATAGAATATAACTCTGAAAGGAATGATGATATGAGATTAGCAGGTAAAAAAGTCATTGCTTTAGTAGATGAGGAATTTGAAGACTTGGAACTATGGGTTCCTGTGTATCGAGTACGTGAAGAAGGTGCTGAAGTTCATCTAGCTGGTGCGGATCGCGGTAAAAAGTATATTGGTAAATATGGAGTACCTGCTGAAGCAGAATATAGCTTTGACGAATTAGACAGTGCTGATTATGATGGTATTTTGGTTCCTGGAGGTTGGGCACCAGATAAATTACGTCGCTATCCTAAAGTATTAGAACTGGTGCGAGAAATGCATGAAGCTCGCAAACCTATCGGTCAAATCTGTCATGCAGGATGGGTATTGATCTCAGCCGGCATTTTAGAAGGCGTTACTGTTACTTCTACACCGGGTATTCGTGATGATATGCAAAATGCAGGTGCTATCTGGAAAGATGAAGCTGTTGTGGTTGATGGACATATTATTTCAGCTCGTCGTCCACCGGATCTTCCTCCATATGGCAAAGCCTTTTGTGATGCGTTAGCTGAAAAAGTGTAACTATTGTATTTGTGGTGATCACCATTTAACAGCATAAGTACAGCAATATTTTAATAGACATAACAGGCTAAATATAAACAAAAAAGACATACCGTTAAAAGGTATGTCTTTTTTTGCTCTAATCTATAGAGTAAGATAAATCATTTTATGAAGTAGATGAAGCAAAAGAAGCATCTGAATCTGTTAATGTATTCATATATTGTTGAATACCTTCTTCGATCGCTTGCGATGTTTTTAATTTCATCCACGATAATGCTTGACTGCTCGCTTGCTTGGAATCAGTATTCAGTATACTCTGTTTAACTCGCAACAATGATTGTGGTGACATACTTAGATGATCGACACCCATCTGTAACCAAAATGGAATAGAACGCTCATCGCCAGCCATTTCTCCGCATACACTCACAGGAATGCCTTCTGCATGAGCTGCTTGAATCGTACTGCGTAACATACGCAACACAGCCGGATGATAAGGATTATACATATGAGCAATATGTTCATTCATACGATCAACAGCCAGTACATATTGCACCAGATCATTAGTGCCGATACTGAAAAAGTCACATTCTTCAGCGAGTAGATCCGCTATCGCAACTGCTGCTGGAATTTCGATCATAATACCAACTTGAATCTCACGATTGTAAGGCAATCCTCGTTGATCCAATTCATCCATCGCTTCATGCAAAATAACATTAGCTTGTTGTACCTCTTCTACAGAAGAGATCATCGGATACATGATTTTGACTGCTCCATAAGCACTTGCACGTAATATCGCAAGAAGCTGTGTTTTGAACATTTCTGTATGTTCCAGACAGATACGAATTGCTCGATAACCGAGAAATGGATTTTCTTCTTCAGGTAAAGGGAAATAATCCAGTTCTTTATCTCCACCAATATCAAGCGTACGAATAACCACTGCCTGTCCTTTGGCTTTCTCTGCCACTAAGCGATACACTTCAAACTGCTCTCGCTCACTTGGAAAAGAATTACGATCCATATACATAAATTCTGTACGGAACAAGCCTACACCTTTGGCTCCATTTTTCAAAGCGATATCCAATTCTTTAATCGAACTAATATTCGCTGAGAGACGCATAGGGATACCGTCTTTGGTAATAGAGTCAACAGTAGACAACATCTCTAGCTGACGCTTACGGCGATCCTGAGCAGTTCTAATCAGCTTATAATGCTCGATCGTTTGTTGATCAGGATGAACAATAATTTTACCATTATCGCCATCAACAATAATCATTTCGCCTGTCTGAATCGGTGGGTCTAATTGACTTTCTAATCCAGAGACAAGCGGAATCCCGATCGCTCGTGCCATAATCGCAGAATGCGATGTTTTCCCGCCTAAAATAGTAGCAATTCCCAGTACATTATGTGGATTCAAATGAACCAATTGCGAAGGCGATAACTCTTTGGCGACCAGAATGTAAGGTTGTGTATCTGTAGGCAAAGTCACCTCAGGTGCACCAAGTAAATGTTTAAGTAGACGGTTACCGACATCTTTAATATCAGCAGCCCGTTCTTTCATATATTCATCATCCAGTAGATCAAACATCGTTACAAAGTGGTTAATCGCTTCTTGTACAGCTACTTCTGCCGCTTTGTATTGGCGTTCGATAATACCGCGAATCTCATTCATAAATTCAGGATCTTCCAAAATAGCTAAATGAGCATCAAAAATACTTGATTCTTCGGGACCTGCGATTTCCTCGAATTCATTTTTCATCAGCTCAATCTCAGTTTTGGATGTACGAATGCCTTCATATAAGCGCTCAAATTCTTGCGCAAGGTCTGTCGGATCAAGACACTGATCCGGTACATCCCATTCCCATGTTGGCAACACAAAAGCTTTTCCTATGGCTACTCCACCAGCAGCTGCGATTCCTTTGATCATGTTTAGTCCCCCCCACCGCTCTTATCATGCAATACTACCGACATTACAGCCCCTTGTCCTTTTTTTACATTTTTAAATGGAGCATAACTCCATGATCGGACACGATCAGGGTTAGTAATAACCATCGGAGTTGCAAGTGACGGTGCGTTTTTTTGCAATGTTTCCAAATCAAACTTAATCAATAATTGCCCGGCTTCGACTACATCGCCAGCAGCTACAACCGCTTCAAAGCAGCCTTTTTGCTGAGAGGTATCAATACCGATATGAAGCAATATTTCGACACCTTCTGATGTACCGATACCGATCGCATGCATCGTAGGATACAAATGCATAATCGTTCCAGCTACAGGCGATACCAGTTCACCACTTTCAGGCAAAAAAGCTACACCTTCACCGACTAACTTACCTGCAAAAATCTGATCAGGCACTTCAGATAGGGCAATCATTTTACCCTGTACAGGTGCACAAAATTGAACATGTGTCAGATCGCGATCCATCAACTTCCGAATTTCTTCACGAATCAATTCCGAATATGTTCCAAATACAATCTGTACATTACCGCCACCTAACTTGATCAATCCTGCTGAACCCAGTGACTTTAACGCACGGCTATCTATAGCACGATCATTAACGACCGTTAATCTCAATCTTGTAATACAAGCTTCTACGCGTACAATATTTTCTTTGCCACCTAATGCTTGTAAAATAAGCGGTGTCTGATACGGAATATTTCCTACCCAATCGCCTAATGTAGAAGCTTCTTCACGACCGGGTGTCGGGATTCGAAAGCGCCGAATCGCAAATCGGAAAATAAAGTAATACGCTAGTCCATAAGCTATTCCAATCGGAATTAACATCCATGCATTGCTAGATAAATGATAATTCAGCACATAGTCGATCGCTCCTGCTGAATACGAAAAGCCATGATGAATATCTAACGCATACGTAATCCACATTGCGAGTCCAGACAATACAATATGAATACCGAATAACCATGGAGAAGCAAATAAAAAGGCAAACTCAATCTGCTCGGATACGCCTGTTAAAAAGCACACTAGAGCAGCACGCATAAATGTTTTACGTACTTTGGGCTTCAAATCTTCGCGCGCTTCTTGGATAATCGCTAATGCCGTTGCTGGCAAAGCGAACATCATCACCGGATATAATCCTGCCATATAAATACCGGCTGTCGGATCGCCACTAAAAAAGCGTGGCAAATCGCCTTGTACGATATCTCCATGGCTTTCATACGAACCGATCTGGAACCATACAATATTATTCAATAAATGATGCAGTCCAAAAGCAGACAAAATACGATATAAGGCTCCATATAAAAAGAGTCCAAACCCGCCCATTGTCGATAATCCCCATGTCAGCCCATTTAATAGGTGCTGTAATATGGGAGCGAACCACAACATGACGTAAGCAAACACAGAAGAGAATAACCCCATAAACAGCAAAACAAAACGCGATCCGCCAAAAAACTGGATCGCTTCGGGAAGACGTACATTTTTGAATCGCCTGTACACTGCCCCGGCAATGATACCCATCATAATTCCAATCAATGTGGAAGGCTGTATCAAATCACTGCTAAAATGCTTGGTCACCTGATCATATAATGCCATTCCGGCAAAAGCGGCAAGCCCTGCGGTGCCTGCTTGATTAGCAAGCCCTAACGCAACACCTATCGCAAAAATAAACGGTAAATAATGAAAAATACTTTGACCTGCTATTGTAGCTACCTCAGAGACGACAGGTAAGCCCCATGCTCCCCATGGAAGCCCTCCTACACTGAGCAAAATAGCCGCTGCCGGAAGTACCATGGTAGGAAGCATAATAGCTCTTCCGAACTGTTGCAGGGAACCTAGCCAATTCAACGCGCCCTCCCCCTTCCTATACCTGATGGTACGCTGTAGGCCATGTTTTGTCAAAGCGGCTCTATATGATAAGAATGTCATGATTTCCTCATTTTCATATATAACATACACCTATTTTAGAATCTATTCTATACCTATTCGGCAAAACACAATGAAATGACAAAAAAATATAGAAAAGCCTGATCAGATATCCTACAGACTTTTCTATATTTTTATGAATTACCTATCCTGTACAGGATAGGATCCGATATATTGTTCTAAATTTATACTCTTACAGGGCGCACAATCGCTTCTTCTACTTTAATACAACGATCCATAATCATATCAATACCCTGTTCTTCTGCGATCTGTGCTGCTTCATTATTAACTACACCTAATTGCAACCAGATCGTTTTGGCACCCACATCTACTGCTTCTCTAGCAATATCTGCACAATATTCACTACGACGGAATACATTGACCATATCAATCGGTTCAGGAACATCTTTAAGACTGGCATAACACGTTTCGCCTAGAATCTTCTGACCTGCTGCTTGTGGATTAACAGGAATAATACGATATCCCCGATTTTGCATCGCTGCGGATACCATATACGATGTACGATCCATTTTGTCAGAAAGTCCTACTACTGCAATATTGCCTACGTTTTCCAAAATCGTTTTGATTTCTTCTCGTGAAGGATTGGTAAAAGCCATCTTGATCTTCCTCCTTGATGTGTATTTGATCATGAAAAGTGGATGAGTCTATTCAGCTATATATGAATGCTTATATTAACCTTGTACCCATTCTATATTAGCCCCAAGCGCCTGAATATGATCAAAGTACTGTGGATATGACTTCGCTACATGATGAGCATCACGAATAACAATTGGTTGCTTCGCACGTAAGCCAACAATAGACAGCGCCATAATGACACGATGATCGTAATGAGCATCGATCGTTACACCGCCTTCTACTCCTTCAGGACGACCATGTACGATAATCTCTGCTTGACGTTCTTCTACATTAGCTCCTGCTTTGCGAAGCTCTGTCAAATAATCAGTAATCCGGTCACATTCTTTATAACGTAAATTTTCTACATTATAGAAACGTGATGTTCCTTCTGCAAATACAGCCGCGGCTACCATCGCAAGGACAGCATCTGTAGCAGCATCTCCATCAAATTCGACCGCTTGGAGTTGACCTGTTCCTTTGACATGGACAATATCATTTTCATGCGTTAACGGAACTTGCATCATTTGCAATACATCAACTACTGCTTTTTCGCCTTGCTTACTTTCTACAGGTAGACGGTGAATAATAACATCAGACTTTGTCACAGCCGCTGCTGCAAGTACAGCCGCTGACCCAGGATAATCTCCTTGTACAGTATAAGATTGAGCTACATATTTTTGACGACCAGGTACTTTATATGTCATGAGGTCTTCACTAGCTTCAATTGTAATACCTGCTTGAGCCAATACTTCAAGTGTCTGACCTACGACTACTTTGGATTTGAGATCATGTAGGACTGTAATTTCACTATCTTCTTCTAATAAAGGAGTCAAAAATAACAGCGCACTCAAATACTGTGAACTTACGCTACCGGATACAGTAATCTTGCCACCACGCGGCTGACCTCCACGAATCGTAATCGGTAATCTTCCGTTCTGATGTTCTACTTCTACACCTAATTGACCTAATGATGTAATCAGATCATCATGTGGACGTTTACCCAGTGAATCAGGATATGTATTCACAAACGTCACTTCAGGGCACAATGCAGCAATAGCCATCAAAAAGCGTAGTACCGCGCCAGCATTTCCTACATTAAGCTCTTTTACATCTACAGGTTTACTACCAAAACCCGTTATCACTATTTTCTCATCATCTTCTTCCAACACAGCGCCTAAATCTCGAATACAACGACGCATAGCATCACTATCTTCACTATGTGCTGGAAAATGAATTGTGCTTGTTCCTTCTGCTAGAGCAGCGACTAACAAATAGCGAGTCGTATAATTTTTAGAAGATAACGCTCCGATTTCTCCTTTGAGTTCAGGGGTAGGGGTAACAATAACATCCATGAGTTCAATCTCCTTTAAATAAAATAATAGTATTTATATAGTGATACAATTGCTTATATGTTTGGTATTTCTTTGCAGTTATCGGCTCACTTCAATTGACAGTCCAGAACACGCTTCGGTATGATAAAGAAGTTAAAACACATTCAGAAATGAGGGTATAACATATATGTCTAATCCTACTCAGATCGACACGGATGAACTGCGCGAACGCATAGCGGCAGGAGAAAAATTGCAATTGATTGATGTACGTGAAGATGAAGAAGTGAACCAGGGTATGATCGATGGTGCCAAACATATTCCTTTGGGTCAAATTCCTGATCGTCTGAATGAAATCGATAAAACGTTACCGACTGTTTTGATTTGTCGTAGTGGATACCGTAGTGAACGTGCTCGCGAATACTTACAACAATTAGGTTACGATCATTGCCTTAATATGTCTGGCGGTATGATTGATTGGGTTGAAAATCAATAATATATAGCTAGATTTTACTCAAAAGACTTGTTGACTTCATGTAACAAGTCTTTTACTTTCGCACCTAAACATTAAAAAGCTTGAACGCGGTAACGTGTTAAAACATGTGAAGCCACTTCATCAGGATTCAAAAGCGATGTATCTACCGTAACATGTGCAAATTGATAAGCATGTTTACGTTGCTCCATAATACTACTTACCCGTTCATACGTATCTCCTGCTAGTAATGGACGGTTATCATCTCCGCCTACTCGCTGTACAATATGATCAATATCCGCAGTCAGACAGACTACAAGCCCTTTCGCGATCATCAGATCACAATTTTCAGCACGTAGTACTGAACCACCACCTGTAGAAACTATCTGCCCTTTTTGCTCTAATACGCTAGCAAGCGTTTGGCTTTCAAGCTCACGAAAATACAATTCTCCTTTGGAAGCGAAAATATCCTGTACACTCATACCTTCTGATTCTGCAATCACTGCATCAATATCAACTAATGGATATTGTAATAAATTAGCTAGTAATGTGCCTACGGTTGTTTTACCTGTGCCCATCATTCCAACCAGTATAATATTGGAATGTACACTATCTTCTGATTGATGCACTATATCTACACCTCTTTCAACAACTATGCTATTCCACCCATCATAGCATAGAGATAAAACATAAGACAATCATTCGTTTTGATGAAAAAAGCGCACTGGCTTTTCCTATATTTATAGGAGTACCAGTGCGCTTTGATATATTTAATATGATAGTCAGCAGACTATTCTTGCATCCATTCGTGATGGAAAGTACCTTCTTTGTCCAAACGTTTGAAAGTATGCGCACCGAAATAATCGCGTTGAGCTTGTAACAAGTTCGCTGGCAATCTTTCTGTACGATAGCTATCAAAATAAGCCAATGCGCTGGAGAATCCAGGAACAGGAATACCATATTTCACAGCGATCGATACTACTTCACGCCATGCATCTTGATATTCTTCAACTACACCTTTGAAGTAATCATCAAGCAATAGGTTTTTCAAGCCAGAATCTTTGTCATACGCATCTTTGATGTTTTGCAAGAAACGTGAACGGATAATACAGCCACCGCGGAAGATCATAGCGATGTTACCATATTTCAAATCCCAACCGTATTCGTCAGAAGCTGCACGCATTTGTGCGAAACCTTGAGCGTAAGATACGATTTTGGAGGCGAACAATGCTCTGCGTACTGCTTCGATAAATTCAGCTTTATCACCTGCAAAAGCATCTGTTTTAGGTCCGTTTAAAATTTTGCTAGCTGCTACACGTTCTTCTTTCATTGCAGACAAGAAACGTGCAAATACAGATTCAGTGATCATAGACAAAGGAACACCTAGATCAAGTGAACTTTGACTTGTCCATTTACCTGTACCTTTTTGACCAGCAGAATCAAGAATCACATCAACCATCGGTTTGCCTGTTTCTTCATCGTATTTAGAGAAGATATCTGCTGTGATCTCGATCAAGTAACTGTCCAACTCGCCTTTGTTCCACTCGCTGAAAATCGATTGCAATTCTTCAGCAGATGTTCCTAGAACAGATGTAAGCAAGTTATATGCTTCACCAATCAACTGCATATCGCCATATTCGATACCGTTATGCACCATTTTTACATAGTGTCCAGCACCGTCTGGTCCGATATATGTACAGCAAGGGTCGCCATCGACTTTAGCCGAAATCGCTGTAAGAATAGGTTCTACTAATTTATAAGCACTTTCTTGTCCACCTGGCATAATAGCAGGTCCTTTAAGTGCGCCTTCTTCACCACCGGATACACCTGTACCGATAAAGCGGAATCCTTGAGCTTCCAAGTCTTTGCTACGACGTTGCGTATCAGGGAAGTAAGCATTACCACCATCAATAATGATGTCGCCTTCAGTTAAGAAAGGAATCAATTGTTCAATTGTAGAATCGGTTGCAGATCCTGCTTGAACCATAATTAGAATTTTGCGTGGAACTTCTAAAGAATTCACGAACTCTTCAATAGAGAATGTTCCTGTTAAATTTTTACCTTTTGCTTCTTCAAGCAAATCGTTCGTTTTTTGCGGAGAACGATTGAATACAGATACTGTGAAGCCTCTGCTTTCAATATTTAAAGCTAAGTTCTTACCCATAACGGCAAGACCGATAACACCAATTTGTTGTTTAGACATTTCTGGTTCTCCATCCTTTGCTTCAATATTTTGTATTCATGATTTTGCATAAAATAAGTTGGCTCAATTCATCATTTTACAGGTTTTAATGTCATAAGGAAAGTCTCAAAACGTGATCTGACCAAAATTCATAGAATTGTTGAAAGAATTGTGAATATTTTGGCTATTTCAACAAATTATTTTGGGGATCACGTTTTAAAGTTTACTTTTCCAAACGAATCAGTTCAAAACGAAGATTTTCCAACACTTTTTTGCATTCATCAATTTTTTCAGTATCGCCTGTTTTGATAGCTTCATTCAATCGATCAAGGGACTCGTCAATTTGGGTCTCTATATTTTCCAATCTCTCTTCACCTTCCGTTGATAAAAAAAGTGTGTGTAACGCTTCATGCGTTAGCGTTGATTCTTTTTGATACAAAACACGTTGTTCAAAACCAGAAATTTCGACCATCCGAATCACTTCGCCAAACAGAATATTCTCAACTAAAATTTGTTGATCTTTAAATCGTTTGACAATAGCATGACCACGCGTATCACCGATTAGTTTTTCCATCCATTCTGACAAACGTGAATCATGGATACGATAATCTCCGATCAATTTGTATCCTTCTTGCGTTTGTTGAAAACGTAATTTGGTCATATGATCATCTGTACGGATCGAGACGATAAATGAATCCTCTGTTTCTCTCCAATACAATGAATACCCTTCTTTGATCAAATCACGAATCAAATTCTGAATATCACGACGTTCAAAACGCAATTCCAAGTTACAATACTCTACTTCATAACTTTTGTTCATAGTAGTACCTCCTTTTTAACATTGGTTTATCTGTATGTGGGTCTATATATCTGTTTAGCTGTTCTGTAGTTAATTGATAAAATATACAAAAAAAAGTATAAATAACGAATACTGTTTCTGAAATGGTACCTATGAAGAGTGTAGTTATCTGTTGCATCTTTAGTACAATATATACTTAATATAATTTTACCCCTTTACAAGGTTGTCTAAGCACTAAAGCATACAGTCACATGTAATCTTCATGAAATAATTGCCTGTTCCTATGCTATAATAAACGCTGATTATCTCTACATTGATATGGATTGATTTGGAAAGAGAGGCATGACAAAGATGAATAATATTGAATTTAACGGTTTTGATTCTAAAGACTTTGATGTATTCACGATTGATGGATTAGAACCACGTATGGATGCATTGATTAGCACGATTCGACCTAAATTAACAACAATTGGTGAACAGATACAGCCTTATCTAGCTACATTATGTGGTGAAGAGATGTATGTGCATGTTGCCAAGCATGCTCGTCGTACGGTCAATCCACCTAAAGATACATGGGTAGCATGGGCATCGAATAAACGTGGTTATAAAGCATTGCCTCATTTTGAAGTAGGTATGTTTGGTAGTCATGTCTTTATTGTGTTTGCTATTATTTATGAGAGTCCCCGTAAATTTGATTTTGGAAAAGCGCTTCAGAAAGATTGGAAAAAGGTAAAACAAATGATTCCAGATGAATTTTACTGGTCTACTGATCATATGTCGCCACAAGCTAACATTCAGGGAGAATTGGATGATCAATACTGGCTAGATACTGCTGAACGATTGCAAAATGTCAAAAAATCCGAAATCGTATGTGGATTACGGATCGAAAAAGATGATCCTTTACTTCAAGATGGCAAAGCTTTTATCGAAAAAGTAGAACAGACTTTTGAACAATTGCTTCCGTTGTACCGTATGGCATTTTAATAGATCATTGTGAAAATAAAAAAACCTTATCTACTGTTATGCAGATAAGGTTTTTTGCATCTGTTTTTTTCATATATTGCTCATTAATTATTTGAGGAAGATAATTTTCGAGTATGACGTATCATAATCCAGTGAATACCGAATAAAATAAACATAGAGCTGGCACTAACAAAAAACGGCGCTTGAGGACTAATGATATCCCATAACTTTCCCGATACCAAAGGGCCAATAACAAGCCCTGATCCTTGTAATGTCAAAAATAATCCCCAGATCATACCACGCTCTTGTGCAGGTACAAGATTAGCCAGTAACGAGTTCCATGCTGGTAAAATCATTGCGTAACTAAGACCAATACCTATTACAAATATCCATATCCAAGCCAGTATCGTTGTAGAAGCAATCCCTATTAACGCTGTCCCTGCTAATAAAAATCCGATATGCAAAAAAAATCGACTGCCCCACCGATCGATCAGACGACCTGCTGGAATCAGACCCAAAGCAGTAACACCACCACCAGCAATTAACAATCCATTAAAATAAGCGGGGGTTAATCCTAACTGACTGATTACGTATAAAGTAATAATAGGCGTCAAAATACCTAAAGCAAAAGATTGCAAAAAAAGGGCTGGATACAATAGCGGATGAATATGTAGTGAACGAATCAACGCTATATATTGCTGTACCCGTTGTTTACCAGTGATACGTGTCACCGATACATGAGGTACAGATAATTGATTTGCATGAAGTGATCCAGTAGTAGCATCGTTGTATTGCTCGGTTTCATGGCGACTCCCTGTTGCTATCGAAGCTGATTCTTTACGACCGGGTAAGCATAATGCTATAGCTAGTACAACAGTCATAAAAATCAACATCATCCATAATGTAGATTGGTACGATGTATCACTAATCCAATTGACTGTAACCGGCCCAAGCCCCGCTCCTCCAAGAGAAGCAATCTCGATAATACTCATAGATGTTCCGTATTTTCCATCTGCATGTGACAGATCGGTGATCTTGGACATTACACAAGGCCATAATGGAGCACTGCCAACCCCCATCACACCACAAGCAAATATTAACCAGCCTGTACTTTTTTCTGTTGCCATAATAAATACTGCACCTAAGACAAGGATCATACCAATCGACATAATCATCCGAAATCCTAATCGTTCTGCTAACCAGCCTGCAGGACCTCGAAGTGCATTATCACCTACATACTGCAAAGCAAAAGCAATACCGATAGCAAAAGCAGGCAATCCAAGTACATGCCCCATATATACAGGTAACAAAGTAACTAATAATCCACCTTTAACAAATTCAACTAAAAAAATAAGTAACCACAGGCATACAAATACAAAAATATTGCGTTGACGATTTTTAGCTTGATTCTGATGATCTGTGTCAGCATTTGAAATTGATACCATTAATAACGATGACTCCCTTCAAGTCTACCCTTGAATGTATACCCATTTATCTTATATGCATTTTATCTTATCATAATAACTATTGCATTCCCCCCACGTTTTGCTATACTCATTTTGTTTGGCAAAATGTTGGATAAGCATTTTAGCCTCAGAATAATTACTTTACCTCAGAAAGGTTGTGACAGCTTCAATGGATCATAAGCAAACGCCGCTTTTCACCGCTCTACGAGAGCACGCGGCAAGCAATCCCGTCCAATTCCATATTCCAGGGCACAAAAAAGGAATCGGCAGTGATCAGGAATTCCGAGAGTTTGTGGGTGATAATACCCTTTCTATAGATCTGATCAATATTGCACCACTTGATGATTTGCACCAACCGATGGGTGTTATCGAGCAAGCACAAAAATTAGCTGCTGATGCTTTTGGTGCTGATTATACGTATTTTTCAGTACAGGGAACAAGTGGCGCTATTATGACAATGATTTTGTCAGTTTGTTCGCCGGGTGACAAAATTATCGTTCCACGTAATGTACACAAATCGATTATGTCTGCTATTATTTTTGCAGGAGCGAAGCCAGTATTCGTTTCTCCAGCACGTGATGAAAATTTGGGGATTGATCATGGGATTACGACTTCTTCTGTACGTCGTGCTCTAGATCGTCATCCTGATGCCAAAGCAGTGCTTGTGATTAACCCGACTTATTTCGGAGTCTGCGCTGATCTAAAAGAAATCGTCGATCTTTCTCATAGTCGCGGTGTACCTGTATTGGTTGATGAAGCGCATGGTGTATTGATTCATTTCCACAAAGACTTGCCGATCTCTGCGATGGAAGCTGGAGCAGATATGGCAGCTACCAGTGTACATAAGCTAGGTGGCTCGATGACACAAAGTTCGGTGTTAAATCTAAATGTCAAAAATGGACATGTGAATCCTCACCGCGTACAGACCATTATTAGCATGCTGACGACAACCTCTACTTCATATATCCTATTAGCGTCTCTAGATACGTCACGCCGCAATCTAGCGCTTAACGGGCATGATATGGCAGAGCGTACGATTCAATTGGCACAAGAAACTCGTCAAAAGATCAATGATATTCCGGGATTATACTGCTTTGGTAAAGAATTACTTGGCGGTGAAGCAACGTTTAACTATGATCCGACTAAGCTGACTATTCATATTCGTCATTTAGGTATTACGGGATATGATGCAGAGAACTGGCTACGTGAGCATTACAATCTAGAGATTGAACTCAGTGATATGTATAATATTTTGTGTCTGGTAACTCCAGGTGATACGCAGGATAGTGTCGATATTCTGGTGCGCTCTTTGACCGATATGGCATCTCAATATTACAGCACGGACGGTTCTAAAGAAATTCACGAACTGGTTGTCAAAATTCCAGAGATTCCGCAATTGTCACTGATTCCGCGTGATGCTTTTTACGGTGATACAGAAGTAGTTCCTTTTAAAGAATCCGCAGGACGTATTATCGCTGAATTTATTTATGTATATCCACCAGGTATTCCTATTTTGTTACCGGGTGAAGTAATTTCGCAAGAAAATATCGATTATATTACCGATCATGTTGAAGTAGGATTGCCGGTCAAAGGACCTGAAGATCGTACTGTACATCATGTAAAAGTAATCGTAGAAACAGACGCTATTTTCTAAATTCGTACTCTTTTCTATTGAAAGATACCAGATAGAATACAAAAAAAGCCGGAGTGAATACTGTATAGAAATATACAATATCTACTCCGGCTTTATTTATAACGATATTGAATCTTATTCAGATTCTTCGATAAGCTCGCCGTATGCTTTCTCTACAGCTGCCCATTCTTTTTCGTCTTCGATATTTTGCAATTCGAATCCGTCTTCTTCTTCTTCAAGACGCATGATGTAACCATCTGCTTCAGGGTTACCACGCTCTAATAGAAGTGCATATAGTTTCTCGCCAACATCAAATGTTTCAACAAGAACCATTTCTACATCATTACCTTCATCGTCAGTCAATGTTAATACATATTCTTCCGCTTCGTGGTCATGATCATGATTACAATTTTCATCATGTACGTGTTTATCGCTCATTAGGATAACCTACTTTCGGTATAAAATTGAATGTCATTTAGGTTCATAAATAGGTGTAATACCTTGCATTCATGAAATAATACTTGTGTATCTTACCACTTTCCCCTAGACAGGTCAATTGAGAGCCACACCTTCTATAGATCATCGCTACTGTGTGTTCATTATTATTGATTTAGCGCTGTAATTACTTTTTGTGAGACAAGCACATAATCGCTAGCTTTGGACTTTTTCATATAAAATCCAACTGTATATTTCCCTGCGGTATTAAAATCATACGTGAAATCGTATGTGCGGAACCAGAAGTTATCTTTTTGTTGCGTGATATCCTGACTTTGGATATCTTTTTGATTACCTGAAGGATCAATAATAGCCACTTTGACGCCTACGATATCTGTTTGTAGATTGTCTACCTGACTAAATACATTGAATTTGAGCTTTCCTTTACTGACGTTGCCAAACGCCGTATCATTTTTGAATAAAAAGATATGTACGTTGGGTTTGGTAAGTTTGACCGTTTTGGCATCATTATCATAATCGACAAGACCTTGAATTTCACGCAAAGGCACATAGGTTTTGCCATCGATCATGTAAGCTCCATCACTGACCTCACTTCCATTAATCCATACTTTAATCTTTTGACTTACAGCATCTGCAAATAGCACCGAACTGCTCATTAAGAAAAAGGCTAATGCACAGACTGCAACTCTTTTCCATATCACGTAAAAACCCCTCCTTTTATATTTAGAAAAAGCTTATCGACTCCAATTCTTTCTGTATTATAAAAGCATTGTATCTCTATGCTGATCTTCTTATAGATATATACTCCAATAGTCCCGTTCAGTTGCGGTAAAAAAATTGTAACCTTTTGACAAGTACGATTCTCGCACGATTGCTGTTTCAACTATCATTAAACCAATTAAGTGTGGTTGTATCTTTATCTGCATTTATGCCAGAATCCAATTCCTGCATTTCCCTTCTGGCTTCTATTCATGGTACATTGAGAAGGAAGAATGTCTGATGATTGGATAGACATCTCTTTATTACATGTACCATACAGACAGGAGGAATACTGTGTCTATTGAACTACAGATGCTAGGAACAGGTAATGCTTTTGCCAAAAATTATCATAATAATAATGCATTGATTCATGTAGGTGACTATACGCTAATGGTGGATTGCGGTATTACGGCTCCGCTTGCTTTACACCAGTTAGGCAAAACTGTTAATGAAATTGATGCGATTCTGATTACTCATATTCATGGAGATCATGTAGGTGGTCTTGAAGAATTAGGATTTCAGATGAAATTTATCTATAATCGTAAACCGGTTCTATATATTGCTAGTACATTAGTACGTCCTTTGTGGGAACACACATTATCAGGTGGTATGACGCAAGAAGGAATAGAGCGGATTGAAGATGTATTTGATGTAAGACCGATTGTGGCTGAACAACCGATCACGTTAACCGAAGGATTGGATATCGAATTAATTCAGACACCTCATATTGATGGAAAAAATAGCTATTCGTTTTTAGTAAATGAGACTATTTTTTATAGTGGAGATATGAAATTCCAACCTCATCTATTGGAACATTTAGTCTATGAGCGTGGGGTTCAGACGATTCTGCATGATTGCCAGTTACATCCTCCGGGTATCGTACATGCGACACTGGATGAATTGTTATCTTTACCAGAGCAAGTACGTTCGACTATTTTGTTGATGCATTATAATGATGACAAAGAAGATTTTATCGGCAAAACCAAAGAGATGACCTTTTTGGAGCAACATCAATTTTATACATTGGGTTAATTCCCTTTTGAAATACAACAAAAAAACCGTGCCAGATACAATTGGCGCGGTTTTGCTATGTTAACAACGATTGATAACGATCGTAATAATTTAGATGGTAACCACAAGTTGCTTTTTCATACTAACATGAGCAATACCTGCATCTTCAAAAGGCTCTTCGGAAATTGTGATATATCCCATTTTATTGTAAAACCCTTCAGCTTGACATTGAGAATCAAGTAAAGCTTTTTCAAATCCATTTTGGCGCGCATAATTTTCCATACCCAAAAGAATAGATTTGCCATACCCACCTCTCCGATAACCAGGTAATACAGCAATACGTTGCATTTTAGCTGCTCCGTTTTCATAACGAATCATACGACCTGCGGCAATATTCTCGCCATCTTTTTGTAACAGAAAATGATAAGCTACGCCGTCATTGGGCAATTGATCATACTCATCTACTTCTCTGCTTTCAGGAACTTTCTGCTCTACAACAAATACTTGTCTCCGAATATTCAAGCATTCTTCTAACTGTTGTTGAGTTTGTACGCGTATCACTTCTATCGCCATTTTATTTTGCTCCTTCGATCTTCCCATTGTGTACTCTTTACAATTGTATCATATAAATAGAAGATAAAGACGGCTGTTATTAGCATTGGATACATAATTTATATTTAAATCCTATAATCTTCGTTCTAAAACATACAAAAAAACAGCCCTTTTCTATATGAAAAAGAGCTGTTTGATCTGATAATTATTGATGTGGTACAAATGCTTGATTTAACTTTTCGATATCTTGGGCAAGCATTTCTTCTGTATATTTTCCCTGTCCGAAATTGACCAGCGCCCGTAACGGCATTCCTTTAACCATCGCTGACATCATATCATCACTAGCATCGAACAATTGTCCCATACCTGAACGATCCAGCAATTCTTTCGCCAGTTGCTCTGTTTTGGGATGAGTCGTAATATCGCCCATCGTGGTGTTGCGATCAATCGTCAGCGGAAGTTCTACACTGGATTGAATGTTGATCGATTGTTGGACATGAATATCACGAGAAGAAGAACCGATCAGAATCTCAAATGTTCCTGATTCCACATGCCAGTCTGCTAATTTTACATTGTAATAAGCAAATGCACGCTTATCGAGTGTAAAGTCTACGGTCTGACTTTCTCCTGCTTGTAGATGCACTTTAGCAAATCCTTTGAGTTCTTTCTCCGGACGTATCACTATACTTTCACTATCTTTTACATATAATTGTACAATTTCTTTACCTGCTATTTGACCTGTATTGGTAATCTTCACACTTACTTTTACTTGATCTTGATCGCTGTACTGCTCACGATCGACTTTGAGATCACTGTATGCAAATGTAGTGTAGCTTAACCCGTAACCGAACGGGAATAGAGGTTGGATCTGCTTGGTGTCATAATAACGATAGCCGACAAAAATACCTTCACGATATTCTACCCGATCTTGTTCACCTGGAAAATTCAAAAAGGATGGATTGTCGCTTAACTGCATAGGAAAAGTCTCAGCTAATTTCCCGCTTGGACTCACTTCACCAAAGAGTAAATCGGCAACTGCACCACCAAATGCTTGTCCACCCAAGTACCCTTCTAGTACTGCTTTGGCATGTCCTATCCATGGCATGACCACAGGTGAACCATTGCTAAGTACAACAATCAAATTAGGCTGCACTTTGGCAATTTCTTCGATTAAATGCTGATGATTTCGGGGGATATGAAGATGCGTACGATCATATCCTTCTGATTCATAACGATCAGGGAGCCCTGTAAATAACACTACAACTTCAGCTTTTGCTGCTAGTTGTACAGCTTCTTGAACTAATTCTTCTTTGATATCATCGCTATCCAGATCATACCCTGCTGCATAGGATACATGACCTTGATCCCCAACAAGCTTGGTCATTTCATCCAATGCTTTATCCAGTTGTGTAGGATTCACATGGGAACTACCGCCACCTTGATAACGTGGATTTTGAGCAAATTCACCGATCACCGCAATATTTCCTTTTTTAGCAAGGGGTAATAGTTGATCTTCATTTTTAAGTAAAACCATACTTTCTTGACCTATCTTACGGGCTAGTGCATGGTGTTCTTCTGCCTCATATGAACTATCTTGTTGACGCTGTTCTACTGCTTTGAAAATAAATTCTAAAATCCGTGTTACTGCTCGATCGACAACTTTTTCGTCCAATTGTCCTTCTTGTACAGCTTTGACGATTTTGGCATCACCGATACCATTGTTTGCGGGCATTTCAAGTTCTAGACCTGCTCGTAGACCGTCTACACGTTCATTAACAGCGCCCCAATCTGACACTACAAATCCTTCAAAGCCCCATTCTTCACGTAATACTTTGGTTAATAGAAATTCATTTTCACCAGTATATGTTCCATTTAATTTGTTATACGAACACATCACGCTCCATGGTTGAGATTGCTTAACAGCTCCTTCAAAGCTAGCTAGATAAATTTCACGTAATGTACGTTCATCGACAATAGCATCTACACTCATACGACGTTCTTCTTGATTATTAGCGGCAAAATGTTTAAGTGATGTACCTACACCTTGACTTTGTACCCCTTGAATATGATGAGCTGCTAATTCAGCAGAAAGATACGGATCTTCTGAAAAGTATTCAAAGTTACGTCCGCATAACGGAGAGCGTTTGATATTAGTCCCTGGTCCAAGCAAAACAGCGACATTTTCTGCTTGCGATTCTTGACCGAGCGCTTCCCCTACTTGACGAATAAGATCGCGGTTCCAAGAAGAAGCCATTCCTGCGGCTGACGGGAAACAGGTAGCCGGTACACTATCATTCAATCCCAAGTGATCGGCTTCTTTAGCTTGCTTACGTAATCCATGCGGGCCATCTGTCATCATTACAGATGGAATATTTAGACGTTCGATAGGTTGTGTGTTCCAAAAATCAAGACCTGAACAAAGACTAGCTTTTTCTTCCAGTGTCATTTGCGATAATAGTTGTGGAATATCTGTTTTCATAAGTCCTCCTTAAATGGCTATACCTAAAATCAATCTTCATTAATTCATTTACCCAATATAAGCATAAGCTGAAATGTATAGGCTGTATGGTACGATCCATATGTAATTGGTACTTATTTTGAAAACAATAAATAACACTTGAAAAAGAAACGTATGTTCGTATATAATAAGAATATAAATAAGAACAAATGTTCGGATAGGAGTACATGCCATGTTATCTAAATATTTAGGTGAAATTGTGGAAATTGTATATATGGATCGTTCTAATCAACTGACACAGCGACGCATTGAGATTAAGCATATTCGCAAAGGTCTAGTCTATGCTGACTGTCTACGTACAGGTAGTCCGCGTACATTTCGCGAAGATCAGATTCTTGCGTGGCAACCTGCGAAGTCCAAGCTCAAGCCTACAATTAAGCCTGTTCAACCGCTTCATCCTCGTCTGACTGGATATACTACATCTCCGACTATAGATGCTACAGCTCGCCAGACTACTGAATCTTCTGCTACTGCTATAACTCAACCTGTCGTCAGACCTACTGCTACCAGACGTAAATTCATCTCGATTACAACTACCCGTTCTCTTCGTCATTCTACAACGCCTAATGTTGCTTCTACTTCTCCTACGCAAGTTTCGTAATCATAGCTGCGCCAGTTACATTTATCGTTATGGTGATAATGTATATTTCTATAATATCCATCTTTCAACTCCATACTCTCCTTTTATATCTATCACAAAAAAAGCGCAGCTTCCCATAGAAGTCTGCGCTTGACTTGATATCTTTTGTGTTAGTTCAATCAGGTTTTACAATCATCATAATATCGAAGAAGCTGATAATCTCAACAGCAATTGATCATAGTTATTGAGTCGCTCAGGATCATGGATAATCTGACCTGATTCTACATAACTGATCTGACCTGTTCCTTCACCGATCTGAGAACGTTGTTGCAAAATGCGGTACAGATTGCGTGCAGTTCCTTCTCCACCATCAATAATATCGACTTCTTCAGGAAAGAAATGATGCAAATGTTCTCTAAAATAAGGAAAATGCGTACATCCTAATACGATAGTGCCATATTGATTGAGATCCAATCCTGCTAGTGCTTGTTGTAAATAAGACTGTACCTCTGCCTCTGCAAACTGTCTTTTTTCTGCTAGTTGTACCAGACCGGGCAAAGCCAAACTTTCCACAATATCAGCCGTATCTATCGAACGTACCAAATTTTGAAATTTTTCTTCTCGTAATGTTAATGTTGTTGCTAAGACCAGTACTTTTTTGTGCTTGATCATACTGTTCTGCACAGCAGGCTTAACTGCCGGTTCAATCCCAAGAATAGGAAAGTCATAACGCTGACGTAGATCGTTCACCGCTATACTGGTTGCTGTATTACAAGCGATTACCAATGCTTTGATATGTTGCGCTGCCAGATAATCTACCGCATCAAAAATATACTGACGCACCTCGTCTTTGGGCTTTTCACCGTAAGGCACATGTTGAGTATCTGCGTAAAATAGATAGTCTTCTGCTGGCAATACTTTTAGCACTTCATGTAAAACAGTTAATCCACCAATCCCCGAGTCAAAAACTCCAATTTTCAATGTATTCACTCTTCTTTCAAGACGGCAACTTGTTGTCTTTGTAATAAAATCGTTCTATGATTATAACTTTTTTGAATTCATTTTTAAAATAAACTTGAGATATGCTTTTAGATTACTCATTGTTGTCTGTAGATTCTGTAGGATTCAGTTCATCTTCGTCTTCTTGCTCTGTCGATTGAATATAAGTGACTGATTCGTGCAATAACTGAGCAAATGATTCAGGGTAATCATGATCCAGTTCAGGCAGTTCAATATACTGGTAATCTACATGAGCTTCTTGAAGTGCTTCGATCAGTTCCATTGTGCCCGGTAGACAATCGTCATCCCATTCTCCGCACATAATCGAAAGCTTCACTCCTGCTTCTTGTAACCCTGCTAGACCTTGCTCCCATTCTGATGCTTCTGGCAACCATGGTGCTAATAGAATCAAGCCACTGAACGCTGTAGGCTCTTGAATCGCTGTATATAATGCTACTCTTGCACCTGCGGAAAATCCTCCTAAAATCGGCTTGAGTGACGGTGTAGCAGGGCTTTGCGCATCTTCGGTCATAATATCACTAAGATGCCATTTCAACTCTTCTACCCCTTGCTCTACATCTTCCCATTCATATGCATCTGTAAAAAGAATTTGTGAAGATTGAGGTAAAGCTAACCGGTAATGATGATCAAGTAGACTGATCCAGTACGGTTCTGCAATCTCAATATTTTCCTGATCTCCATGTAGCGCAATAATGGTCTGCTTTATCGTATGATCTTCTTGATCATGCGGATACAAAATTTTCAATTCAGGTGTAGACTCTTCACGTGCTAGTGTTTCTCGTTCTGCGCATAATTCTACTAATTTCTGAAATTCATCTTGATCACGCAAAGACTTCAAATCTTCTTCTTCCAGCAAATACGTTGAAGAATACCAGTACCCTTTTTCCAAAATAGCTTCTTGTAATAATTGCAACGCTTCTGTATTCATGCCTGACGCCGCCGCTAACGAATAACGAAAATTATACACTTGTGCATCGTTACCTTTCACTTCATGAGCATGTTCAGTTATATAAGTATAAGCTTCTTGACTGCTATTCTCTGCCAAAATTTCAAGTGTTCGATTAATAAGACGTGTGTATGTTAGTGTAGTCATGTCTTCAGCTCCTATACTTTCAAAATAAGAAAAACCCTTGAAATGATTATTCAAGGGTTCTTGCATACGTATTGTACCAAATTCTAGTACGATAACCTATTCTATCTTATTGCGCGGTTACAGCACCATCGATAGAATATACGGCCCCGTTAATATATGGAGCTTCATCACCTAATAGGAAAGCTACCAGATTCGCAATTTCTTCCGGTCTACCTAAACGTCCAGAAGGAATACTGTCTACTGTTGCTTTCATCGTCTCTGGATTTTGTCTACCAAATTCAGCGACCATAGGTGTCTCAATTGTACCCGGTGCAATCGCATTAACACGAATATGATCTTTGCCGTATTCAATCGCTGCTGTACGTGTTAAGCCGATGATACCATGTTTGCTAGCGGCATAAGGACCTACTGTCTGTACGCCTACTACACCTGCGGTAGAAGCTGTATTGACGATCGAACCGCCGCCTGTTTTGAGCATTTCAGGAATTACGTATTTCATTCCATAAAAAGCTCCACGCAAATTAATATTAATAATCTGATCGAATTGCTCAATCGTATGATCTGCTAACTTTAGCCCCGGGCCTGAAATGCCTGCATTATTGAAAAACATATCTATACGCCCAAATGTAGCTACCGTTTGCTCAACAAACTGCTCTACCTGTGGTGCTTGACTGACATCAGCAGCGATAAACAGGGCTGTTCCACCTTTGGCTTCGATCATAGATACGGTTTCTTGACCAGCAGTTTCAGAGATATCGACAACAACTACACTCACTCCGTTATCGCTTAACTTCAGAGCGGTTGCTTGACCAAGACCGCTTCCAGCTCCTGTAATAATAGCTACTTTGGATTGTGTATTCATTCTATTCCTCCATCAGAAGTATTCTGAATACATAGCATTATCGCATGCTGGTATCAGACTTACTTACAAGTATTTATACTCTAAGTATAGACTGATTTTTATTTTTCTACACGACTAAGAAAAGCTTTGGTACGGTCTAATTGAGGATTCTCAAAAATCTGTTGCGGAGTACCGGATTCAGCAATCTCGCCTTTATCCATAAAGATCACCCGATCCGCTACATCTCTAGCAAAATTCATCTCATGTGTGACAACAACCATCGTGATTTTTTCTTGCGCTAGTTGTTGCATCACTCGCAATACTTCACCTGTTAATTCTGGATCAAGCGCCGAAGTGGGTTCATCAAATAATAAAATATCAGGATTAAGCATTAATGCTCTCGCAATCGCTACCCGTTGCTTCTGCCCGCCGGACAGATTGGCTGGTAATACATTGGCTTTATCAAGCAATCCGACTTTATTCAAAATGACTTCACTACGTTTACGAATATCAGCTACACTTTCTTTTTTGACCGCTTTGGGAGCCAATTCCAAATTCTGTTGCACCGTCAAATGCGGAAATAAATTAAAGTGCTGAAAAACCATTCCCATACGTGACGTTATTTTTTTGATCTGACTTGCATTAGTATATTTTCCGTTCTCTACTAATGCTTGACCTTGAAATAGAATGCTGCCGCTGTTGACTTCTTCCAGATGAATAAGACTGCGTAACATAGTACTTTTGCCAGAGCCAGAAGGCCCGATAATAGCAACTACTTCTCCAGGTTCAACTGTAAAATTAACACCTTTTAACACTTCTAGGTCGCCAAAACTTTTTTTGAGTTGTTGTACTTCAATCATAGTCATAGATAGACATTCCTTTTATTCAAATTTAAATCGACGTTCCAATCCTTTGAACAGCAACGTCAATACTAATGTCATTAATAGATAAATAATACCAGCCAAGACAAACGGGGTAATTGTAAAATCACGATTGACAGCTGTTTGTGCAAAGTGAAGCAATTCCGGTACAGCTACCGCATACAATAATGCAGTATCTTTTACCAGCGTAATTGACTCATTTGCCAGTGAAGGTAATGCTACCCGAATCATTTGCGGGATAATAACTTTGGTCATCGTTTGCCATTTGCTAAGTCCAAGTACCTGTGCAGCTTCATGTTGCCCTTTATCAATCGACAATAATCCACCTCTAAAAATCTCTGCAAAATAAGCCGCATAATTCAATACAAAAGCAAGCCCTGCTGCTACAAAACGATCAAATACCAAATAGTCACCTATAATCGGCAACATCGGTAATCCAAAACAGAAAAAGAGTAATTGCAACAATAGCGGTGTTCCACGAGTAATATAGATAAACGTATGGGCTATCCAAGATAATAATTTGATACTGCTATTAGCTAACAATGTAATTCCAAATCCTAATGGGATCGAAAGTACGATTGCAATCAAAAATAAAATAATCGTATTTTTAGCACCCTCTAGCATCGGGCCTATGATTTGTAATAAATAATCTACACTCATGATATTCGACTCCTACATCTCAACATTTTGAATTCAAGTCTTGCTCTTTACAAAAGAAAACCGGGTTGTATCGCTCAACCGGTTTTCTGATGATTTTTTATATGTGGTGCACTATTTTATCAAACAGTTATACATCATCTTTACTGGTGTTATTTTAGAACTTTATCTTCGCCAAACCATGTTGTTGAAATTTTGGCTGCGGTACCATCGCTATTCAATTCATCCAGCGCTTTTTGCAAGCTGTTAAGCAATTCTTCATTACCTTGCTTTACACCGATACCGTATTCTTCAGGAGATAACGATTCATCCAGTAATTTAAAAGTATTCGGCTCTTTAGACATATAATAACGAGCAACTACTTCATCAATCACGACAGCATCCAGACGACCATTTTTCAAATCGCTCAATGCCAGTACATTATCTGGAAACTCGCTTACTTCTTTAAGTTGTGCTTTGATCGGGTTTGCTTCCAACGCATCTGAAGCGGAAGATAGTGATTGTAATCCTACAGTTTTGCCAGCTAGATCATTAAACGTAGTAATCGGTGAGTTAGCAAGCACTGCCACCACCTGACTATTCGCTAGATAAGGTTTGGTAAATAGTACCTTTTGCTTACGCTCATCTGTGATCGTATATCCGTTCCAGATCAGATCAATCCGTCCACTGTTTAATTCAGATTCTTTGGCAGACCAATCTATCGGCTGAAACTCAACTTGTTTACCCATTTTAGCGGCTGCGGCTTTGGCATAATCAATATCAAAACCAACAATATTATTTTGTTCATCACGAAATCCCATAGGTGCAAATTTGTCATCGATGCCGATTACTAACTTATTGTCGTCCTTGTTAGTACCACTAGAACATCCTGCCAATACCAATAAAACAACACTAAAAAGTAATATCCATCCTCCTATTTTTCTCTGTTTCATATGATCGCTCCTCTTACAATTTACCGAACGCTTTAGTTCGTTACCACGTTATCAGAACCACTATAATAACATAGCATGGAAGTGAAGTCGAGCGCTATCGTATAGAAGTAAAAGATATTTAGTTATTTAGCATTTGTGACTATGTATCGAACGTCTAATCATAATGCTTATCGTAAAAATACATATAAAAAGCACCCGCTTAGGGGTGCTGTTGGAATAGCTATTATACGGCTTCCAGTGCATTCATAAAACGCTGAATATAATAAGTAGGAATATTCTGTTCCATCCAATCGGTAATGTCCTGATACACCAAGCTATATTTTGTATTTAAATATTGAGGATGCGGTAGAACTTCGACTTCCTCAAAATAATTTTTAACTTTGCGACGCAAATTACGCAAAACTTGCTGTTTGGATTCTACATCTTCACGGTCTTCAATTAGCAAATGGTCTTCTAATTGGTTACCATCGTTCATCATGATTTCGCGGCTATACATAAATCGTTCGCCTACACTTAATTCACTTTCATAAAAATTAGCATATACTTTATTGTCTACAATAATTCGTCTGCTGTAGATGCGTTTCAATTCGCCCATACTACGATCGAATTTTCTATAAGTTTCGACTCCGATCGTATCAATCAATTCACAGATTGTTTTTACAGCTTGTTGGTAATTTTCTTCTTTACTATCATACAATTCAAAGATATCTACTTTTTTGTAACGAAAACGAATATACGATTTGGATAACTTACCATACATATAAAAAACAATACTAACATCAAGAATCTGGTCATTGTACTGCACATCCATATTGACATATCGGTGCTGTTGACGCATAAGATTCTACCCCTTTTCTTGTTGAATTGATTGGGCTAGTAAATCGTTTATTCGACAAGGCGGATACCTTTAAAATAAATGTACTAAGCTACCATCGTATACAAATAAATCTAATCTATACAAGGATTTAACCTTTTAATTACAATTCAAATCAAAAGAAGCACAGTTATTATCAAAAATATTTACCATAAGTCAAAAATTAAACCATTTTTTTCTGTGCTTATAGTAAATCTATCTGGTATTTTGTTGGAATATTTGTAGATATACAGCGATTTTTACTGTTTTATTACACCTGCATCGAGCGTATTTTGTTGCCTCTTTTTTACTTTCCAGATACATATGTAAGAGCATCTTATAGATGTATACTTTAGCAATCTACACATCAAAAAACAGGCGAACACTAATGTTCAGCCTGTTTTTATATATAGTATGATTTATAGTTGTTGTTAGATAAATGTATGCAGTTTAGTTGGTTGTTGCTGTATATCGGCTGACCAATTCGCTAATTTTGCCTCTTACTGCTAAATCGGAATTTTGACGATTTTTCAAAATAGCATGTACTTGAGCCACAAAGCTATTTTCTGTATCCTCTGTTTCCATTACAGGTGCTGTTACCATAGATTCTAAGTTCATCATAATTCCTCCAAATCAATTAATACGCTCTTGAATGATACGCTTATTTAATATGACCCCGATTACAGTTGTTTAAAACACAATTTTACAAATATATTGGAAATACTTAGAAAATGATTAGAGGTATATGTAGTTTGTAATCGTTATCAAATAGTATTAATATGTTGTTTGAGGAATTTTAGAAAAATAAAAAAAGTTCCAAAATCATTTGGAACTTTTTACAGACAACCTTATCCTTCTGCAATGTCTGCTCGTAATGCACTAGCCACTTCTATCATTTTCGGGATAACAGCTTCATTGGTACCTGATACGTATAGATCACCTTCATAATGACGAAACGGAATTGAAGCTGTTCCAATATCCCACAAGAAGAAATCTCCTTCGATCGACATCGTCGCTTCTCCTTTAACGGTAAACACAGGGGTATAGATAAAGTCCGGCTGCAACGCAAAATAAGCCTGACACTCTTCTAATGTAATCGGATCCACTTGACCTTCTGGTTGTTGCATTTCTCTTGTAATACGATAACGCTGAATCATATGATGTCGCTCCTTTATTCAAAAAATAAAAAAGCCCTTGAGAGACAAGGACTTTCGGTTATGACCTGTAGTGGGATCGAACCACTGACCCCTACCCTGTCAAGATAGTGCTCTCCCGCTGAGCTAACAGGTCAAAATAAGTATGACAACTTCCATATAATATCAAGAATTTATAGTGTTGTCAATCAATTGCTTGCATACGACTATGCTCTCTCTAGTAGTAATTCATACTTCCTGTTAGGCAGGGTACAGACTCCGCCAAGTCTGTTGTATATGTACTTCAATATTGTGTCCAATAAGACTCTGGAAGAGGCAGTACTGTCTTTTCTTTGCGCTCCCAGCCCTGAATCATGACGATACTGTTCACTTCAAGTTTGCTATCCCAGTATATGTATTGTTTATTTTCCAAAGACAATAAGATTTGACTGAGTTCGTTGGTGGTTTTGCCTGTCTTAAACGATAACTCTCTCCATTCTGGCATACGACGATATAGTGAAAAGAAGTTATATAAAATACGTAACAATTTGCGTTCGTTATCTTCTAACATGCTGTATCTCTCCTAACAGTATCTCATAATATGTAGTTATAACTATATGCGAACTTTTGTTCTTATTTTAAATGAAGTAATGCCTTTTGGCAAGCCTACCATTATATCTTTCCTTCTCCACCCGAATATCCTTGTTATACAAAAAGACTCTACCTTATTAGGTAGAGTCTTAAAGTTATATCGATCACATCCAGTAAACCGATATGATTATTGTTTGGCTGGTACAACTTCTTTTACATTTACTGTAGTTGATAGCTTTTTATCGCCATATTCTACTTTAATCGTAGTTGTTCCTTTAGCAAGTGCTGTAATTTTACCTTCTGTTACTGTAGCGATATTTGCTTTAGTACTTGTCCATGTTGCTTCTTTCGTAACATCGACTTTGGTACCTGTATCGTATTCAGCTACGATTTGAACAGATTTAGCATCGCCTACAGTCAATTTCAACGCTTTTTCAGAGAACGTTAATTTTTTCAACTTCGCAGTTACATTCACTTTAACTGTCAATGTTAATCCTTGATACGAACCTGTTAACGTTGTTGTTCCTAGATTCAATGCTTTAACACTTGATCCTTTAACAGTCGCTACAGAAGGATTCGAAGAAACCCAATTCATTTTAGTAGATAATGTTACCGATTTACCTGTTGCAGCATAGATGCCTACTGCTTTAATAGTTTTGCTCTTTTTGATATTCAACTCAACCACATCTGGTGTAACAGTGATTGATTTAATTTTTGGTTCCATCGTTACCGCAACTTTAACTGTTTTGTTAAGGTATGTTCCTTTAAGCGTTGCTTTACCGTTTAATAAAGCTTTTGCTTTGGAACCTGTTAACAATAAGCTTTCAGAAGAAGACGTCCAATCGATATCATTGCTTACATCAACGGTAGAACCTTCTACTGTCATTGCTTCTACTTTAGGCAAGCTTGCAGTTTCACCAACTACAATACTTAATGTTGTTACGTCTGGTGTCAATACAAGCAATTTGGTCTGAACCGATACCGGTACAGTTACTTTAAGATCACCAATTGTACCCACTAGATTAACGTTACCTTCGCTTTCAGCTTCTACTTTTGTACTTGTGACTGAAGCAATACTTCCGTCACCTGCACTCCATTCTACAAGCTTAGACAAATCTACAGTTGTTCCATCTACTGCTGTTCCTGTTACTTTAGGAAGTGTAGCACTATCTCCTGTAACCAAATCAATTGAATCTACACTAGCTTCTACTTTTTTCATTGTTTTGTAGACAGTCACTTTGAAGCTCTTTGTATAATCTTCATATTCTGCTTTGATTGTAGAAGTACCTTCTACCCATGGAGTTAGCAAACCATTGTCTGCTGTTACATTGATTGCATTAGATGAAGTCCATTTCACATCATTCGTTACATCCGTAGGAACGCGAGTGGCATCTGCTACTTCTGCTTTGATTTGTTTTGGAGTATCACCGATAAACATTACTTGATCTTCTTCAGGTGTTAACATTAGACCCTGGAAAGAAGAACGTACATAAATCGTTTGTGTATCTGCAAGTCCTGCATATCTAGCTGTAATTGTTGTTGTACCTTGTTTGATTCCTTTTACCGTACCCAGAGATACAGTGGCTACTGCTGCACTGTATGTAGACCATGTTACTGAAGAAGTTACATCTTCTGAACTACCGTCTGTTTTGGTAGCTGTTGCTTTGAATGTATAAGGCTGTCCGATCGTTACATTTGCTGCTACTTCTGGCGAAATTTTTAATGCTGTATAAGGTGAAGTCACTGTTACTTTTTTAGTAGCAGATAGATCGCCATATTTAGCAGTGATTGTTGTTGTACCTGTGCCAACGGGTGTAATTGTTCCTGCTTTGACAGTAGCTACTGTAGATGCAGAAGAAGTCCATTTTGCATCATCAGATACATCTTCTGTATTGCCTGAACCGTCTACTGTGGATACTGTTAAGTCGGTAGCATCATCATCTAGAGATAGAGTTAAAGCATTGTCGTCTGAAAATTTGAGTGATACCGCACTGCTGTCTGCTGCGAAAACTCCGGCTGGAAATAGTGTACTCGCTACGATAACAAGTGCAAGCATCCATTTTGCCATTTTGGCAGTATGTGTCATTAATTTCTCTCCTTGTATAACGTATTTGTGATCTTCTCTGTCCATTCCTGTATTAATATCGGTTGGAATACTATATTTTTGAAGACAATTGATCCAAAATAAGGCTATAGTCCTGTAAACTCTCTTCTTTTTCTGGAAAATCAAGGTGTATTTTCACTAGTAAACTGTTCAGCATCCACGTAGAGAGCGAACAATAAATCGATAATCTGATTTGCGCAAAATACGACCATTGCCTAAAAATACTTGTTGATGATCATGTTTTATAATCTTAGCCTGTAATTCAACCAATCGATCGCCTTGCCAGATCATAACCTGGGAGCCGAAAAGAATAGCATTATCGAATTGCACCGGTAATTTCATAACATACCCGATATGATTCAGTTCTGCGGCAGAAGATTCTAATTCTTGAGGTAACTGTTCTAATTCTTTGATATACAAAATATCATTTAATAGCACATTGATCGCTCCTGGTTGTAAAATCAATCGATTTTTGCTTTCGTCCCAGTACTGGATCGTACCATATAATCTAGAAGTATATTCATCGTCACGAGTAACCATTACTTTTTTACCTTCCCAATGCTTCATCTTTTCACCTCCCTTGAAGTATGAATCTTTATGTGATATTTGGAATATGCCAGTCGATCGGACGTTCTCCATGTTGCTCTAAAAATTCATTTGTACGTGAAAAAGGTTTGCTTCCAAAAAATCCTTTGCGAGCTGCAAATGGGCTGGGGTGAGCTGACCGAATAATCAAATGACGCTCTTGATCGATAAAAGATTCTTTTTCAGCGGCATGATTGCCCCATAATAAAAACACCATCGGTTCTGAGCGATCATTCAACGCATGAATTACTGCATCGGTGAATTGTTCCCATCCTTTACCTCGATGTGAAGCAGGCTTGGATTCTCTGACTGTTAATGCGGTATTGAGCAAAAGAACACCTTCTTTGCCCCATTGTACAAGCGAACCATGATTCGGTGTCGGTATATTTAGATCTTCTTTTAACTCTATGTAGATATTACGTAACGATGGCGGTACTCGTACCCCTGGCATCACCGAAAAGCTTAATCCTTCTGCTTGCCCTGCTCCATGATAAGGATCTTGTCCCAAAATTACAGCTTTCACCTCAGCATATGGTGTTAATCGGAACGCTTGAAAAAGTAAATCACGTGGCGGATAGACTACAGCTTCTTCATATTCTTGGTCTAACCATGTCATTAGCTGTTGAAAATAAGGTTTCTCCATTTCATCTTTGAGCACTTCATCCCAATCATTACCGAACATATACAACGTCCTTTCTTGTTCATTGATTTGTAGTCTGACAAAAAAAGGACCAACCCATTATTCATGAGTCAGTCCTTTGTACGATAGGTGTACTTATGATAAACACGTATACCTACTTGAATGCTAAGGATCTCACCGTTCACCTATGAGCAACATTTATAATAGAAAGTAAATGTTGCTATGCGTCTGTATTATAGCTTATTTTAGGTTGGAAAGGCAAGAAATCTACATATTCAATGATCGCTCTATATCGCTTCTGATAGCGTGTTGTTGAAAGGATGCAAAAGCTATTTCAGGTTGTGATGTCTGCTCGTTCTTGTCATCCTTAGCGGTATATAATATCGACCGATCTGCTGGAAATAGTTCTGCGGCTTGATCGCAACAAGTCACTACTATTTGTTTAGACTCACCGGGAAACAACGTAAAGTACCCTTCGCTTGCTGTCATCCAAAATCGGTCTGTAGATTCATACGGATAAATATGCAAAGCCACTGTATTGCCTTGATTGGTCACTGTGTATTCCCGTTTCCAAAATGACGTATGATGATATCCTGATAAAGAAGAATGAGTCCAATCATGATGAGCTTCTACTGCTAAGTCAACATTTGCTTGATCAAGCGTAGGGGCATAGATCGACTGTTGCCTGGTTGAAAAAGGATACATATTATCCGCAATAGACTGATCTCCGCATACTGATTGCAAACGAATATAAAATAACTGATCTGCGGTCTGTGGAATCTCACAACAGAATATCGTAGGAGTAATAACATGATCGATATTAGTTGTCCCGACAATAGAATGATGTTGTAACATCTGACCTTTACTGTCTAATAGTTGCATATTGATAGTGAATTCTCTGGATGCATGATTACTTACAACACGTAACGGAAACTCCACCGTCTCACCAATAACATAATGCAGACTGCGATAATCGATACTTGCTCGAAAAGGAGCATAAGCTTCTTTCACCCAATAATAAGCCATTTTTGCTTCATTATAATAATCAATTAGATTGGTACAGGTGACATTCGGCCATGGTTCATTTAATTGCCAGACCAGACTGCCACTATTGTTAAATTGACGGCTTCGATTAGAATCCAAAATAAAGCGTAACCCTTCGGCTTGAATCCATTGACTACAATCTACAAATGATTCCAAAGTATCAAGCGAACCGAATAACTCGATGTCCCGGCTATACGTATCCCACCATTCTCCATGATGTCGCCAGACCAGACTATCTTCCATCGAAGTTGGTTGTCGGTAAGATTGACTTAAAAATTTATGTAGACTGCGAACATGACTTAGTCCATCTACACCGAACTCACTATGAAATAAATGATCTGCTTCACCGTACAACACATAATGCTGAGGATTACCTTCGTATTTCCAGTGACCATGTACATCATGGCTGACCCCTTTTTCATGGGTGATATATTGTACAGGCCCTGAAGCAGATGTTGGCAAAAACATTCGCTGTGGATCATACTGCTGTACCAGTTGCTGAAGCAATGCTAGATTATGATCATCATACGTGGAAGGAATATTAGGTGCACTCATTAATTCATTGCCACCGCTCCAGATCGTAAGGCTAGTATGATTACGACGACGCTTGAGCGCTGAGATTGCATTGCGTTGTAATAAATCCAAAAATTCAGGACGTTGTGAAGGTGTATTATCGATCCCTGAACTTGATTGAATAAATTCTTGCCAGATCATAATACCGTGCATATCACATAGCTCGTATAAAATACTTTTTTCGATAATACCGCCACCCCATATACGCAGCATATTCATATTTGCTTCTTTGGCAAGATGAATCAGCCATTCATAACGATGAGCGGTTACATTTCCATATAAATGATCGAGCGGAGTGATATTTGCTCCACGGATATAGATTTTACGTCCGTTGATTTTGACAGTATAAGGCAACGCATCGGTTGGACTTCCTTCATTAGATACATATTCCAATTGCCGTATTCCTACACGACATGTATACACATCACATATGGTATTGTGCTGAAGCAATGTAATCTTTACCTTATATAGTGGCTGATCTCCATATCCGTTGGGATACCATAATTGCGGAGAATCTATTAGACTTTGCATAGTAAATGTAGACTCATTCTTTATAAATGATTGTTCTAATTGAACAACAGCATTTCCTGCCGGATCAAAAATAGCCACTTGTACTAGCGTAGACTTTTTACCTTTACTTTTCCCATGTGGCTGGATCTCTCCACCGATCTGAATAACTCCTTGATGTTGTTCGTTTAGATCAGTCTTTACTTGAATATCCTGTAAAGAACAATGTTGATAGGATTTGAGCACGATATCATCCCAAATGCCAATATTAATCAGACGTGTAGAAAAGTCCCACTTGTAGTTGAATCGACTTTTCTGCGTAAATGTTGCTGACGTTTTGCCGATTTGCCCCATTTCATCCGGTGGATGCTTGAGTACAATCAACAGTTCAACACATTCACTTTGTTGCAGTTGCTCTGTAATATCGAATACCGCAGGTTCGTACATTCCGATATGTTCACCGAGGTATTGTCCATTCCAGTAAATGAGTGCTTCATAATCTAATCCCTGACAGATTAATTCGGTAGCTACTGTATCTGTCTGAGGATAAATATCTTTCCATTCAAAACAAGTCCGATACACCCACCAGCGATTCTCCACCCATTCACATTGCAGACTATTCATATCTTGATACGGATTTTCTATCCATCCTGCCCGGTATAGATCATAATGAACACCTCCCGGCACAGTCGCTGGCATCCATTCTGTAACTCCTAGCAATTCGTTCCCAATTTCCATACTTGTGCCTTTGACCGGAACCCATGGCCAGAATCCTTTCAGTTCCCATGTCATCTGGCTTAACGAATATTCACGATCAGATGTATACATACTTGCCAATAGAATCGTTCCTTCCTTTGTTAGATGCTTATCCTTTCACTGCTCCGCTGGTAACGCCCGAGAAAATATACTTCTGCAAAAACAAATACAACAAAATCGTCGGAATCATAATAATCAGAATTGCCGCACAAATATTCGTCCATTGTGCTTGATTATTGCCTGCAAACCGCATAATTGCTGTAGAGACCACAACCAAATCTTGCTTGGGCATATACAGAAATGGAATATATAACTCATTGTAAATATTGATCGTTTTCAAAATAATCAAAGTCGCTGTTGCTGGCCCAAGTAACGGTAAAATAATACTGCGATAAATCCGTAACAGACTGGCTCCATCCATCATGGCACTTTCGTCCAATTCATACGGAATATTTTTGATAAATTGCAAATAGATATAAATCTGAATCACATCGGCTCCTACAAATAATAAAATCGGTGCGTAAAGCGTATTATAAATACCCATCGCTTGAATAATCGAAAATGTCACCACTTGAGTCGTAATCGTCGGAATAATAGTAGCGATCAGAAACGCACCAATCACTAACATTTTGCCTCCAAATTGAATTCGACCTACAGCATAAGCCACCATCGTACCGAGTATAATATTGCCAAGCAATGCGATAATAATAATCAGAAATGTATTCAAAAAAGCATGCATAATATCTGCCCGATCAATAACATTTGCAAAGTTTTCAAAATTCAAAAAACTAGCAGGTAACGAGAAGGGATTACTGCCTTCATCTTCTTTTTTGAATGCATTCACAAATACCACATACAGTGGAAACAAAACGGTACATGTTCCTGCGATCAAAATGACATATTTGAGCATATGCACGATATCAAACTTTCGATTCATAAGCAGTTAATCTCCTTTCCGATTAATGACTAGATTTTGTACCACCAAAATAATCGCTGTAAATAAAAGCAGAACTACACTCATCGCTGAAGCTAGACCGTAATTGTTAAATTGGAACGCTGTCTCAATCGTTTTGAACAAAAATGTTTCACTTGCTCCAGCAGGCCCACCTTTGGTTAAAACAAACGGTAAATCAAATACCGCCAAAGCACCACTAAACGTAAGGAACATATTTAATGAAATAATAGGTGTCAAATTAGGAATCGTAAGGGACCATAACATTTGAAATCGGCTGGCTCCATCTATTCTGGCGGCTTCATACATATCTCCGGGAATCGATTGAAGAGCTCCCAGATAAATGACCATATTGTAGCCCATAAAGCGCCAAAATCCGATAGATGCCAGTGCATAATTGACCAGCGAAGCATTCCCTAACCAACTTTGTTGCCATGACTCTAATCCAACAAGCCCAAGCAATCCATTTAACGATCCATTGGTCGTATCAAATACATACTGAAACATAAAAGCCACTGCAACAGCATTCATAATAAAAGGAAGAAATAACATGACTCTAAAAAAATTACGTCCTCGCAATTTGGAATTTAAAATTACAGCAAATACAATCGCTACGATATTTTGAATAATCCCGATCAATACATAAGGAATCTGATGAAGAAATACACCAAACAAATCAGGATTGGTGAAAATTTCAATATAGTTACCCAGTCCAAGCCACTCTTTGACCGGGCTGATTCCATCCCAACTGGTGAAGCTCAAGTACACTAATCGCATCGCTGGATAATACGTAAAAATAGCTAATAATGCTAAAGGTATTAACAAAAACGAAATCAATATCAATTTTCGTTGTAATGGATATGAAATATGACTCATCGTTCCACTTCATTCCCTTTCTGTAACAGCTTCATTCTGCAAAGCAAGTCCGCTCTAATAAAATGACCTGCTTTGCTGATCTTCTTTATCTGTTCTAGTGTGAGCACAAATAGACGTCTATGTCCTATTGTTAATGACCTAACGATTTTTTGGCATTTGCCCATGCGGCATTATATTTATCCATAATCGTTTGTGGATCAGGAGCCAGTACAAATTCTTGTACAAATGCTTCTTTAGTAATTTGTGCTTTATTTACGATAGCAGTGACTTTAGGATCATCAGATACTGCTTCTAGATACTTGGGTTTGAAGCTATTAAATTCTGTCAATTGTTCTACAGCTGGCTTTTTGTCTTTCAATACAGGAATAAATCCAGCAAAATCATCGAACCCTGAATCTTCTAGCATCCATTTTACAAAAGCTTTGGCTGTTGCAGGATGCTCACTATTTTTGTTCACACCATACGCCCAGTCCGGTGCTAATGTGACATTGTATTTACCAGAATTATCGTAAGGAAATGGAAAGTATCCGATATTGCTGGAATCAGTGCCACTTTCAATCACTTGTGGAATCGCCCAGTTACCGATCACATACATCGCAAATTTACCGCTAGCGATATCTTTTTTGGATTGTTCCCAATTGGTAGAGTTAATATCTGGCTCTAAATAACCTTTTTCATACATATTGCGAATAATGCTCATCGATTGACCGTAAGGGTTATCCAATTGGTAAGGAGCATCACTTTCAAGTCGTTTGTTGTTGAGATTAGCATCACCTGCAATTGCAGTTGGAATCTCAGAAGACCACGGATACAATGTCCACTGATCTTTAAAATTAGAAGCTAACGCAACTTTACCTGCGACTTTGAGCTTGTCTGCTGCTGCATAGAACTCATCAAGCGTTTGGGGAACCGCAGTAATACCTGCATCGGCAAAAGCTTTTTTGTTGTATAAAATACCTGTTGTGGTCGCACCTACTGAAATACCATACACTTTATTTTCAAATGATTTGTAGTCTTTAAAATAAATACGATCATTCAATCCGAGATCATCTAATGGGGTGAAATATTTGGGGAGGTCTGAGTTAGGAATCGTTGGAATCAATACCACATCAGGAAATTCGCCAGAACCGACACGAATTTTGGTCGTTTTGTCTAGATCTGTAACTGCTTCAAATTCAACATGAGCATCTGGATATTTTTCATTGAAGCGTTTGGCATAATCATCATATTTTTCGCCAATCATATCTGTCCGATTTGTTAAAAAAGTGATGGTGCCACTAATTTCATTTTTGTCTGCTGATGTACTCTGACTTCCACCACAGGCTGTTAACAATACCGAAAATATACAAACGAGCAATACAGACAAATATATCTTTTTCACTTTAAAGCCCCCTAATATTGATATCGCTTACATTCAAACATTAACATAATTAAACTTTTATTTCAACAATATAATTATATTTAATTCAACATATTGATATTTTTGAAATAGACTTTAGATAAACACACAACAAAAAGACACTTAGCGCATAAGTAATACTTGCTAAGTGCCTTTTATAAACTATTTGTATTCCATATCGTTGTATAACATCGCTTTTCTTCGTTTATCACTATGACTTTCTTCTATATCACTGCTTGGGTGCTGTAATCGATGCCCGCTCAATCAATTGGGTAGACATCAATATGTGCTCGGGTGTAACCTCAGGATGTTCGATTCGGCGCATTAACATCTGTACTGCGCGCATGCCAATATCATTTTTGGGAACACGAATAGTCGTTAATTTGGGATTCATCAATTCTGTTAACGTCAAATCGTCAAACCCGATAATTGATACATCATCCGGACAATGAATATCCCATTTCGATAATAGACTGAGTGTTTCCAGAGCAACTACATCATTCCCACAAAATAGTCCGGTTAATGCTTGCTCTGAAGTTGTTTGCGTTTTCAATGTATCTGCAAATTCGCCTGTAATATACATCCCTGTCCCACTTACACCGATACCAGCAATAAATGTAGCTTGAATTTCTTCATCGTTTTTCTCATTAAAATCACGAATCGCTTCACGAAATCCCCGACTACGTTCACGAAAGCTCCACGAAGCATCTGGATCGCCCACAAATCCTATTTTCCGATGACCTTGTGCAAACAAATAATTGGTCGCTTGATAAGCACCAAGAAAGTTATTTGCCAGAATATGATCAATCGAAGGATCAAGTAAGTTAGCATCTAACATAACAAATGGGAAATCGATCGAACGTAACATTTCGATATAATTATCCGGTAAATGCCCCATCACTATCGCTCCATCTGCTTTGCGATCATAAATGCTAGACGGCAATCCTTCTTTTGGGAATAAACTAATATCTATTGTCGATAAAATCATACTAAATTGATGATTGGTTAATTCAGCTTCTACTCCTTGCATGACTTTACCCCAGTACTCAATATCATCTAGGTATGCTCTAGGCATCAGAACAACGATATTGCCTGTTTGAGTATCGGAAGCTTTTTTGCGAACAGGCTTAATACGGTAACCCATTTCTTCAGCTGTTTGCCATATTTTTTCTCGTGTACCTTCATTTACAGCAGGGTCATTGGATAACGCTTTAGAGACAAGTGCTTTGGAGACTTTCAATTCATCTGCAATCACTTGGAGCGTAATTTTTTTCATGGAGCTAATCATCCCCCTTTGTTCTATCGTCTATCTATAGTGAATTCACTTGACTTAACAATAAAGCTTTATTCAACAAATTTCAACTCTAATCCTATTCTCTATATGTATCAAAAAAATCCAAACAGCAACCAAGAGATTTCTCTTAGCATACTGTTTGGATCGATTATTTTACAAGCTATCTAATATGACTTACTACATACAATCAAATACTTATACTCTAACTTAATTCTTCCTTTGCTTCACTATTACTTTAACTTCGGTAACTCATCACGTGTAATCACATTAGACGCATTATAGACAGTCTGGATCTGAGCATTGGTATTCTTTTCAAATGTTAGCTCTGCCCAGCTCATAGCAAATGCCCATTTCGGTTGAGCCGCTAACTGACTAGGTGTAGGTAATACATCACATTCACCAATCGCTATCGGCTTGCCATTGGCTACGCTCAAAGCTGTATTGTACTTCTGCGTAGTGAATCCATCAGGATTGTATACGTCTAAAGCAAAGATATCCCAATAAGCATTCCCTGGATTGTATACATTCCAATTCAGATCCAAATCTTGCATATCCCATACCCATACCAGATTACTTAACCCTTTGGTATTTACAAGATAATCATGAGTCAAACGATACAATTCAGCAGTACCGGTACTACCCGGACGACCTGCCCACCAGAATACCCCTTGATTCATTTCATGGAATGGACGGAATAATACAGTGACTTTATTGTCTTCTAAATACTGAAGATATTGTGCATAATTATCTAAACGAGCTTTCCACGCTTTGTTTAATGTACCGCCGTTAGTCGTTAAGTCTTTCCACTGAGCATCGCTTAAATGACTGACTACTCCTCCTTCCCAATTGCCTGCATCGGCTTGTGTAGGTGGAGTAACGTGCATCATCACCTGGACAATCGCTCCGTTATCCCACTGCTTTTTAGCTTCATAGATCATATTCCAACGATTGTTGACATCATTGGCTGAAAATAATAAATCACCACTCCATAACCCTGGATATTTACCTGTAATACTTTTGACTTTCTCTGTCTGTACAGCAGGTGTAGCATTCGGTTCACGATTGTGCATGCCGATTACGGTTTGTTTGCCACTGATGCTTTTAATATAATCAAGTACTCCTGTAGCCGCTTGTGTACCACTGCCATATATTTCAAATTCGTATAACGAGTAACCATAGGTAGTCGCCCGTTGAAACGCATACATTTTTACATATCTAGCGGTAGTCGATGGAAACGTAATCGTATTGGTTCCTCCAGTGTTGCTATAGTTCGAATACACTGTCGTCCAATTTACATTATCGGTAGATGTCTGAATCTGAAATTGCTTCGCATAAGCAGCTTCCCAACGCAAAATAACACTAGATACCGATTGAGCCGTTCCAAGATCTACAATGTAATATTGCGTATCGCTATTTGTCGATGCCCATCTCGTCGATAAATTACCGTCTACTGCATTAGCTGCGATATTACCACTGGCTTCTGTAGAAGACACAACTACATTTTTGCCACGAGCCAGATTGATATCCGCTGCTTCTGCTTGCGATCCCAAAGACATTCCTACACTACCAAACACCAAACTGAACATCACTAGAACTAACAACCACGTATAATTTAGTTTCACCATTATATTGCCTCCCCTGTAAGGTTCAGTGTTTTCTGTCTACTCCTATCCTGTAGATTGCACTTTTTATCAAGCCTTTTGCTGAACCTTTTACAATTCTGCTCATCACCTCCTTATCCTTTTTATAATATAATTATACTTTTATTTAAAATTGAATTTTGTTTATTATACATATATTACATAATTTGAAAATAAAAATATATACTTATTTTTCAATTCATTAAAATTATTTACAAACTAAAAAGACCATCTATTGATACCAGATGGTTTTTGCTTTTGCTAAAAGATCAATTCAATATATTTCACACTTCAACAGTATAGAGACTTCCATATCATATATGTAGGATTATAGGCTCCTGTATGGCTTCAAAATCATTATTAGATTATATGATGAATCTTTATGCTTAACTTATTAAATAGTGTCTTACGCTTGATCAGAAGCCTTTTGCATCTATATCCAAAACCAGCACACTATCCAAAGAAACATTCCACGTTAATTTCACAAAACAAAAAAAGCGCCCCAACCGCTGTACAACGGTTGAAGCGCTCTTTTTGTTATCTGTACATCTCATAATGCCGAGAACCGGAATCGAACCGGTACGGTAGTCACCTACCGCAGGATTTTAAGTCCTGTGCGTCTGCCAGTTCCGCCACCCCGGCACAGTAACCCACATTGATGTTGAGGGTTATACATGTGCTACTTGTCTATATGTACTGATTGTATTGCGTTACACTTATATCAAAAATATAAGTATGCCGAGGACCGGAATCGAACCGGTACGGTAGTCACCTACCGCAGGATTTTAAGTCCTGTGCGTCTGCCAGTTCCGCCACCCCGGCACATGTTGAGATGAATAAATTCATCTTCATGCCTGTTGACTTTATCACTTGTTGTGATTGTTTCGCCAACATTTAAGATCATACCATGCTAGATATCTAACTGTCAACACTTTGGATTCGATTTTATTTTCAGTTAACCAAAACGTTGATTTTCTAAGATATAATATCTACATTTTCAAAAGAAATATACTGTGGCAACAATAAATTAAAACGAATAATCGTTCCCTGTTCTCCACTATTCATTTCAAATTCTCCATTCATCAAATGGATTAATTTTCGACTGATTGCCAGATTCAGACCGATACTACCGTATTGTTGATACCATGACATATCGTTAGCTTCTTTTAACGAATCAAATAACTGCTCTAACGTTGTGATATCTACAGTCATATGAGAATTATGAACAGTAATATCCAATGATACATTGTTATCAGAATCGCTTATTGCTGTTGACGCTGATAATGTTAATTGTCCTACAGAATTGAAACGCAACGCATTAAGCGTATTGATCAATATTTGTCTCAACCGCAAAGCATCTCCATAAATCAACGGAAGTTCACTTGGGTTAGTGTTCATTTTCAATGCGATGGGATTGTCATCCAAAGGTGTGCCTAGTGAAGTCACCACTTCATGAATAGTATGCATGAGATCAAATGGTTCTTGATCAATCTTCGTTGCGCCTTCTTCCATATGACTAAAGCTCAAAATATCTTCTACCAAAGTCAACATCGACTGATTACTAGATTCAATAATATCCATATAGACTTGTTGCTGTGGATCTATCTCTGAATCCATCATCAGATCGGCTACACCTACGATATTGGTCATCGGTGTGCGAATTTCGTGTCCCATAATAGCTAAAAGGTTCCGATTCACTTGTGCTGAATTTTCCGCTTTTAGACGGGCTTGTTCTAATTCAATTTCTTTTTGCTGAAGATCGGTTACCATCTTCTCTAGCTCTACTACATAAGCTAAAAAGATCGTCATCGTTTCTAACGTTTGAATATCAGCTTCACTGAACTTGTACGTATTGCGATCCAGTGCACAAATCGTTCCATAAATACTACCATCACGCAAACGTACCGGTAATCCTATAAAAGAACCACCACCTATAGAACGTGTTACATCCATATGGCGTGTTAATTCATTTTCATTGGTATTCTCGATAATCAAAGGCATATTACTTTTTGTTTTTTCATTATTGATCACTAGACTACAATAACTTAATTCTAAAGGAAGTATACTTCCCTCTTCTACAAGATGTTCATCACGATTATAAGCTCGCATAATTACATTATTAAGACCATCATTGCTAGCGATAAAAATAGTATTAATATGGATAAGTCCACCTATTATTTTAATAATGTGGTCTGCTGCATCGCCCACATTTTGATATAACATATTACTGATTGAAGAAGTATTCATTATGAACTCCACCGTCTTTCATTAAGAAAATATTAGATATAGTTCTATATACCCAAATTATACTTAAATGTATTATATATTAAATTTTAAATAATGTATTGTGAATTTTTGTACTTTTTTATGATTGTAGAATATGTTTGGATACACATATCAAATCAGTAAAAGTTTATATTTGTGATTCATCTGATGTCACATTGGTTTATTTCGATAACATAGCCTTTATATTGATTTACAATATGATTGATATCTATTATGTCGAAAATAGCTAGATAGACGAAAGGATGACTTCATAATGAGTAAACCGGATGAGTACAAAAACCATGAAGAACGTGGAGCGGGTGTAGATCCTATACCAGATCCAGACTCTAATAAAAATCATTCCGCAGAAAATCTGCTAGAAGAAGCAGTGAGCGAATCGGTAGATAAAGTTAAAGAGGACTTTAGTAAAGATTCTAAAAAAGACTCTTCGACCAAAGATTCTTCTCATCGATAAAAATAATTCTGATTCTTTTGAACTACTTAATCAGGGTTAAAGCTTGGAGGTAATATGCTATGAAATTTATTCTAATTGTTGTTATTGTTGTACTATTAGTTATGTTATTTATGCGACGTAGAAAAAGATAATATCACTACTTATAAAAAAAGACCCTTACAGATGTAAGGGTCTTTTTCTAATGGGCCCAGAGGGACTCGAACCCCCGACCAACCGGTTATGAGCCGGTAGCTCTAACCAACTGAGCTATAGGCCCGCATCTCCAAAAGAACGATTTCAATTGGAATGTAATATAAACAGCGACTCAATTAATATACCGTATTTCACTATTTCACGTCAAGTTAATTTTCTGCATATCTTGTATAAGCAGATGCTTCACTTTATCATGATCGTGTTTATATTTTACAAAATATGTATGTTCATTAAAAGGTAAGGGTATACCATAGGCAGTATACCCTCTTCGATATGATATCAAAATATATGGGTTTTATTGTACAACTATGGCGATGTAGTATCGTAATCTAGATCTACTTATTTACCAAAAGCAGATGGATCTTCACGCCATGAGCGTAACAGTTCTAAATCTTCTGCTGGAATTTTGCCTAATTCTACTGCTTTGTCGATCAAGGCTGTATAATTAGAAAGAGTCTGTAATGGAAGATTAGCTTCTGCAAAAGCGTCTGTAGCTTTATCTAGTTGATAACTAAAGATCGCCAGTACTGCTAATGGATCGGCTCCTGCTTCACGCACAGCCTCTGCCGCTTTGATCGAGCTGCCTCCTGTCGAGATCAAATCTTCAATCACAATCACTTTTTGCCCTGATTGAATCAATCCCTCGATCTGATTATGTTTACCATGTCCTTTGGCTTTGTCACGAATATAAGCCATTGGCAAATCTAACTTTTGCGCGACCCAAGCTGCATGCGGAATACCTGCTGTAGCTGTTCCAGCGATCACTTCTGTATCTGGATATTGTTCACGAATAATCATAGCAAACGCATCTGCTATCTGATCGCGTATGTATGGATAGGACATCGTAAGACGGTTATCACAATAAATCGGTGATTTGATACCCGATGTCCAGGTAAAAGGTTCTTGCGGGCTTAATGCTACCGCTTCAATCTGTAGTAATGCAGATGCAATATGAGCTGGAATCTCTTCAATGGTTAACATGTAAACTCATCTCCTCTATAATCTGTTGTGTCGCTTCTCTAGGATCATTTGCACCGGTAATCGGACGTCCAACGACTAAATAGTCGCTTCCCCCGGCTATCGCTTGCCCTGGCGTTAATATACGCGTCTGATCCCCTATATCACTACCAGCCGGACGTACACCCGGAGTAATCGTAGCAAATGAAGCTCCGCATGTTTGTTGAATCATCGCTACTTCTAATGGAGAGCATACTACTCCACCCAGACCACTTTGCTGTGCTAAGCGTGCGTAATGAACCACAGCATCTTCTACTGTTCCTTGAATACCAATTTCTTGATTCATCACTTGTTGTGACGTACTGGTTAACTGTGTAACAGCAATTAATAAAGGGCGTTCTAAGTCAGTATCTGCTATTAGGGCAGACTCCATACCTTCTACTGCCGCTTTCATCATCTGTACTCCACCTGATGCATGTACATTAAAAATATCTACGCCAAGTTTGGTGATGCTATTAGCTCCACCTTTAACAGTATTCGGAATATCATGCATTTTCAAATCTAAAAAAACCGAATATCCTTTTGACTTTAACTCACGAATAAAATCAGGTCCTGCACTGTAAAATAATTGCATGCCTACTTTGAGCGTACATGGAATGTCTTGAAGATGTTCAATAAATACTCGTGCTTCTTCTACATTAGGATAATCTAGCGCTACAATCAAGCGCTTAGCTATGGATGGGGAGATCGAATGTGTCAACTGTTGTACCTCCTTGAAGATATCGTATTTGTGGTTGATACGAATATAGCTATACAAGTCGTATAGACCGATTATATGCACACAAATGACGGCGGACACTAGAATGGTCCGCCGTACTTTAGTTTTGTGTGATGTAGTCGCTTATTTTTAGCTCAGAATCGTTTCCTGATCTTCCAATTGACCGACTACGATATCGTTAACAACGTCTTTTTTCGGATTTGCAGTGACTGTATTAGTCAAAGACGGCATAGCGTAAGAAGAGAAGTTAATCGTATCTAACATTGTGAGCAATGCTTCAACCGTATCCAGTGATGTCATACATACCACACCATTTTCAACAGCTTCACGGCGGATACGGAATCCGTCACGAGCAGGCGTTTTCCCTTTCGTGAAGGTATTGACTACAAAGTTGGCTTGTCCACTGCGGATCAGATCCAGAATGTTCGGCACACCTTCTGTCAATTTATGAATCACGGTTACTTTGATTCCTGCTTCTTCTAATGCTTTTGCTGTACCGCTTGTTGCAATAATTTTGTATCCTAGACGGTAAAATCCTTTAAGCAAGCGAACCGCTTCTGGCTTGTCTTTGTCTGCTACAGTTGCAATCAAAGCTCCGGTTGCCGGGATTTTCATACCTGCTCCGATTAGACCTTTGTATAGAGCTTTGGCATACAGTAGATCGCGTCCCATAACTTCACCTGTTGATTTCATTTCAGGTCCAAGCGTAGGTTCTACACGGCGTAATTTGGCAAAAGAGAACACTGGAACTTTGACCGAAATATATTCGCTTTCTTTCCACAATCCTTCGCTATATCCCAAATCTTTAAGTTTAATGCCTAGAATCGCTTGTGTAGCAATCTTCGCCATTGGAATATCGGTTACTTTACTCAAGAATGGCACTGTGCGTGAAGAACGCGGATTCACTTCGATCACGTAGACTTCATTTTGGAAAATAACGAATTGGATATTTACCAAGCCGACAGTTTTAAGCTCTTTAGCTGTACGGATCGTGATATCGACTACTTTTTGCTTCAATTCTTCTGAAAGATGCTGTGGAGGATACACTGCGATGGAGTCACCGGAGTGAACTCCTGCGCGTTCGATATGTTCCATAATTCCTGGTACAACGACTGTTTCACCATCACAGATCGCATCCACTTCCACTTCTTTACCTAGCATATAACGGTCAATCAGAACCGGATGCTCCGGATTTACTTTGACTGCTTCTGCCATATAGAGCAATAATTCTTCATCCGAGTATACAATTTCCATTGCACGTCCACCCAGTACATAAGAAGGACGAACCAGTACCGGATAACCTAACTTTTGCGCTGTTTCTACCGCTTCATCTATCGATAGCACTGTGCTACCTTCAGGCTGTGCAATATTAAGGCGAGACAATAAAGCTTCGAACTTTTTGCGGTCTTCTGCTTCATCAATACTTGCCAAGCTTGTTCCTAGAATTTTAACGCCTGCTTTGCTTAATGGAGCTGCAAGGTTAATCGCTGTTTGTCCACCGAACTGTACGATAACTCCGATCGGATTCTCCTGTTCGATAACATTCATAACATCTTCAAAGAACAACGGTTCAAAGTACAGTCGATCCGACGTGTTAAAATCGGTTGAAACCGTCTCAGGGTTGTTATTAATAATAACTGCTTCATAACCGGACTCTTGAATAGCCCATACCGCATGTACAGTTGAATAATCGAACTCTATCCCTTGACCGATACGAATCGGACCCGAACCCAGCACTACGATTTTTTCTTTAGGGCTTTCGATTACTTCATTTTCTGTCTCAAATGTAGAGTAATAATATGGTGTAGTAGCTTCAAATTCTGCGGCACAAGTATCTACCATTTTGAATACAGGCATCATATTATTTTCTTTACGATATGCACGAATGCTATGTTCGTTATTAAATGGATCTTCTGGATGATTGATATTGCGTAACTCCGCAATCGAGCGATCTGTAAATCCAAGACGCTTCGCCATATATAATGTATCATCGCTTAGTGTATCTTCTGATGAAAGTACAGATTCATATGCGACAATGCGTTCAATTTTATCTAAGAACCACCAGTCAATATTAGTAAGTTGTTGAATCTGTTCTAAGCTGTAGCCGCGGCGGAATGCTTCTGCCACCAAGAATAGACGCTCATCATCTGCTTTTATTAACCGTTCATCTAATACACTATCTTCGATATGTTCTGCATCTTTTAGATGAATACGATGAACACCGATTTCAAGCGAACGTACTGCTTTGTGAATCGCTTCTTCAAATGTACGTCCAATCGCCATTACTTCGCCTGTTGCTTTCATCTGTGTACCTAATTTACGGTTAGCACTGATAAATTTATCAAACGGCCAGCGTGGGATTTTAGCCACAATATAATCTAGTGTAGGTTCAAAGCAAGCATATGTTTGTCCTGTAACAGGGTTGACGATTTCATCCAATGTATAACCCATTGCAATCTTCGCTGCCATTTTCGCAATTGGATATCCTGTTGCTTTGGAAGCAAGTGCAGATGAACGACTTACACGTGGATTTACTTCGATCACATAGTATTGATAGCTTTGTGGATCAAGGGCGAACTGTACGTTACATCCACCTTCAATATTCAGCGCACGAATAATTTTAAGCGATGCAGAGCGTAGCATTTGATATTCACGATCAGAAAGCGTCTGGCTAGGTGCAACTACGATACTATCGCCGGTATGCACACCTACTGGATCAAAGTTCTCCATGTTGCAGACTACGATACAGTTATCGTTTGCATCACGCATGACTTCGTACTCGACTTCTTTCATACCTGCGATACTTTTCTCTACCAGACATTGTCCGATCGGGCTATAACGAATACCTGCTTGTACCGTTTCGCGTAATTCTTCTTCATTGATACAGATACCACCACCTGTACCTCCTAATGTATACGCAGGACGAACAATAATTGGATATCCAATCTCATTTGCAAATGCTAACGATTCTTCAAGTGTAGTTACGATAACACTATCAGGAACAGGTTGATCCAATTCGCGCATCAAGTCGCGGAATAAGTCACGATCTTCCGCTTTTTCGATCGATTCTAATTGAGTTCCTAGCAACTTCACGTTTTCGCTTTCTAGTACTCCTGCACGTGCCAATTCTACAGCCATATTTAAGCCTGTTTGTCCACCCAATGTAGGTAGTAGACCATCAGGACGTTCTTGACGAATAATTTGAGTGACGAATTCAAGTGTAATAGGCTCGATATAGACTTTATCTGCCATATTCGTATCAGTCATGATTGTTGCAGGGTTACTGTTGATAAGTACAACTTCTACCCCTTCTTCTTTGAGTGCCTGGCAAGCTTGTGTACCTGCATAGTCAAATTCAGCAGCTTGACCGATAACAATAGGTCCGGAACCAATAACGAGTATTTTTTTGAGTTCATTATTTCTAGGCATATCAGTTAGCTCCTTTCACAGCAGCCATCATTTCGGCTTGACGCGTTTTTTGAGGGTGTTGTTCTTTATATTCACGAATCATTGTTAAAAATTGATCGAATAGATAGCCGTTATCAAAAGGCCCTGGTGCTGCTTCTGGATGATATTGTACAGAAAATGCTGGATATTTCTTATGCTTCAAGCCTTCAATCGTTTTGTCATTGTTGTTGATATGAGTTACTTCCAGTTCTGTTCCTTCGATTGAAGCTTCTTTCACTGTATATCCGTGATTTTGTGATGTAATGTAACAACGACCTGTTTGCAAATCTTTGACAGGATGGTTACCACCACGATGTCCGAATTTCAATTTGTCTGTATCTGCTCCGCAAGCCAAAGCGAACAACTGGTGTCCGAGACAAATACCGAAGATTGGATATTCTCCAAGCAATTCTTCAATTACTTTGACAGCAGCCGGTACATCTTTCGGATCTCCTGGACCGTTAGATAATTGAATACCATCTGGATGTAAGCGGCGAATCTGTTCTGCTGTTGTATCTTGAGGTACAACAACCACATCGCAACCACGCTGAGACAACTCACGTACAATCCCTGTTTTTGCGCCGTAATCGATAAGCACAATACGTTCTTTTGGACCCGGACTTGTATAAATATGAGAAGTTGATGTATGACTTACTTGGTTGGTAGCCGATACGCTACTGTTTAGACGCTCCATCAATTCTTCGGTTGATAATGATCCGCTTGTCAAAATGCCTCTCATTGTTCCTTGATGACGAATACGACGTGTTAACATGCGTGTGTCGATATCGCTGATTCCGATAATGCCATGTTCGCGTAGCAACTCATCAATCGTATATTGAGCACGCCAGTTACTAGGTACAGGCTCATGTCGACGAACAACGAATCCATTAATATACGGACGAACTGATTCAAAGTCATCACGGTTAATACCATAATTGCCGATCAGCGGATAAGTCATGGTTACGATCTGCCCGCAGTACGAAGGATCAGATAGTACCTCCTGGTAACCGGTGATTCCGGTATTGAATACAACTTCTCCAGTGGTTTCGCCTTCTGCTCCGAAACTACGGCCTGTAAATAATGTTCCGTCTTCTAATAACAATTTTGCCTGCATCCCGTTTCACTCCTCTATCTATCTTAAAAGTTAGTTATATTCAAATGAATATTTTTATCATTTTTTAGTATATTTATGCTTTGGAAGCCGTAGCTTCCTGCGACCACACGACTTGACCGTCTACGATCGTTGTCTGTGGCCAACCTTGTAATGTCCAGTTGGTAAATGGGGTATTTTTTCCTTTTGTTGCAAATGTAGCTGGATCGACCGTTTGCTTTGTTTCCAGATCGATTAATGTGATATCTGCTGGAGCCCCTTGTTCTAAGCGCCCTGTTGCCAAACGGAATACTTTAGCTGGATCAGATGTCATCCGATCTACAAGCATTTGTAATGTCCAGCGTCCTGTTTGGACGAATTTGGTATATAGCAATGGAAATGCGGTTTCGAATCCAACGATACCAAACGGTGCTAATTCCATTCCTTTTGCTTTTTCTTCTTCACTATGAGGGGCATGATCGGTCACAATGATATCGATCGTTCCATCTTCTAGTGCTTCAATACAAGCTTCTACATCACGTGGTGTACGTAGAGGTGGATTCATTTTCCAATTCGCATCCATACCCGGAATATCTTCATCGGATAAGATTAAATGATGCGGGCATACCTCAGCAGTTACTTTGATACCAATCGATTTGGCTAAGCGAATCAATCGAATCGATTGCTCTGTACTCACATGACACACATGATAATGAACTCCTGTTGCTTCTGCTAGTAAAATGTCGCGTCCTACATGGATTGCTTCCGATTCATTAGGAATCCCTTTCAGACCATGTTTGCGAGCAAATTCGCCTTCACTTACAGCCGCTCCTACCACCAGTGAATCATCTTCGCAGTGTGCAATAACCGGCATATCCATCGATGCTGCAAGCGCCATTGCATTTTTCATCATTTGTGCATTTTGTACGCCTACACCATCATCTGTGAATCCGATAGCTCCAGCTGCTTTGAGTGCTGCAAAATTGGTTAATTCCCGTCCTAACTCGTTGACTGTGATGGCTGCATAAGGCAGTACTTTGACGCTCCCTGCTTCTGCTGCTTTGTCCAGTACCAATTTCACTACATCGGCATTGTCTGTAACCGGTCGTGTATTTGGCATACAAGCGATAGTTGTGAATCCACCTTTTGCCGCTGAAGCTGTTCCGGTAGCAATCGTTTCTTTATGTTCAAAACCAGGCTCTCGTAAATGTACATGCATATCGATCAATCCTGGCGTAACTAACTTGCCGGTTGCATCAATCTCTGTTATTTCTTGTCCTGCTCCATATTGTTGAAGCAATTCTGCTGTATTTTGATCTCCTGCAAAAATGTGTTCAATCTGACTGCCTTCTACCCATATATGTTTGATTTCCAGTTCATTTTGTCCGTTCAATACGTTTGCGTTTTTAATAAAAAGTGTCATTGTTAACCTCCGAAATTGTATTGTTGATTATCGTAGTGCTTAGTTACGTAGGGCTCTTTCAATAACAGCCATCCGAATCGGTACACCATTTTGCATTTGTGGGAAAATTTTTGATTTAGGACTTTCCACCAGTGCATCATCGATCTCAACATTACGATTGACTGGAGCCGGGTGCATAATAATTGCATGCTGTTTCATCCGGGCAGCTCTTTCTTCGGTCAATCCATATTGTAGGCGATATTCTTCTGCTGACTTGAGCATGCCTACAGCATGGCGTTCAAGTTGCACTCTTAACATCATCACTACATCTGCTTGTAACGCTTCTTCCATACTGATATAAGAAACTTCTCCGATATCATCAGCGCGCATATTGCTTGGTGCACAGAAGCTTACTTTGGCACCCATTGTCTGTAAAGCCCAGAGATTCGAGCGTGCTACACGACTATGCAAAATGTCACCTACAATCGCTACATGCAGACCTTTTAACTCTCCAAACTCTTGACGCATCGTGTACAAATCAAGCAATCCTTGGGTTGGATGTTCATTGTTGCCATCACCCGCATTGATTAAAGGTACATTCACTTTTTCTGCTAATTCTTGCAATACTCCTGAAGGCTTCAAGCGAATGATGCCTGCATCAATTCCCATACTTTCAAGTGTTCGAACCGTATCGTAAATGGATTCGCCTTTTTCTACACTTGATACTGCCGAGGTGAAGTTCAACACTTCTGCACCCAAGCGCTTTTCAGCCATTTCGAAAGAAAAACGTGTACGTGTACTATTTTCAAAAAACATATTCGCTACAAAGCGTGATTGCAAAACAGACACTTGCTTCTCTGTATGTGCATCCCAATAAGCTGCTCGATCGAGTATTGAAACTAACTCCGGTTGACTCATACCTTTGAGACCCAGTAGACTGCGTTGTTTCAATGTAGTAGTTGTCATAATCATGCAGTCACCTCACGATGTTGCATAATATTGACTTGATCGCTACCATCGATTTCGCTTAGTCGTACTTCGATTTCTTCCAGTTTGGAAGTTGGTACGTTTTTGCCGATATAATCCGGGCGAATCGGAAGTTCGCGATGTCCGCGATCTGCAAGGACTGCTAATTGAATCATTTCAGGTCGTCCGCAATCCATTAGTGCATCCATAGCGGCTCTAATCGTTCTACCTGTGTACAGTACATCATCGAACAAAATAATTTTTTTGTTACGAATCGTTAGATTAGCAGGTGTTAGCATCGTACTGCTATTCATATCTGTAGGACGTCCATTGTCTTGATCATCACGATATCCTGTAATATCCAGCTCACCACAAGGAACAGGTTTACCTTCAATTTCTTGAATACGTTCTGCGATCCGTTGTGCCAGGTAAATACCTCGTGTACGAATCCCGATCAGAATACAATCTTCAATCCCTTTATTTTTCTCCAAAATCTCATGTGCAATACGTGTAAGTGCGCGGCGGATTGCTGTTTCATCCATGATAATGCGAGTCTCTGTGTTCATTATCGTTAGCCTCCTCAGGTTGTGTACACCCTGGGCCCCGTGGTCAACATCATAACGCGTGTCTGGTTCATACTCTTGCTTGACTCTATTGCACGTTCTTCGGTCAGGGTATAAAAAAGACTCCCTGCCCTAAAACGGCAAGGAGTCTGTAGTCATAGACACACGTCATGACAGTCATACTCAGACGCACTGTAGTATGCACCACTCCACACAGAGGGTGTCCTACAGTGAACATCGTTCACGTTACCTTGCCAGTCTCACGGGACTGAATTAAAGGTGCTTATTCATCTGAAATGAATTATGACAGAAACAACAGTACCTGTCAACCGCACAACTTACCGTGGGATGATGAAGAAATGATTATATAGTTGTAAAAGAATAGTTATACTTTGTTTCAATAATCATAATTATACAATATATACGAATAAATATCCACAATTATAAGTAAATATATCATTATTATCATTTTTTATTCATAAATTATTCATAGCGATCAACTTTACGAATATAAATATTCGCTCTTTTACATATGGGTAGATATAAAAAAAGAAGCCAATCTGAATATCAGACTGACTTCTAAAATAAAAATGCTTATTAACGATTACGCAATGACAACAATACTTGTTCCAGATCATCAGGGATAGGTGCTTGAAATTCTAAATATTCCCCTGTAGTCGGATGAACAAAACCAAGTACAGCCGCATGCAGAGCTTGTCCATCTAGTGTAGAAGCTTTGGCTCTTACACGTCCATACATTGGATCAGCAACTAACGGATGATCGATAAATTTCATATGCACACGTATTTGGTGAGTACGTCCTGTCTCAAGACGAAGCTCTACTAATGAAAAATCACCAAAACGCTCTGTCACTACAAAATGAGTAACAGCATGCTTACTATTCTTCTCGGTAACGGTAAACATTTTACGATTTTGGCTAGAGCGACCAATCGGTGCATCAATAGTGCCTTGATCATGTTCTATATTACCATGAACCAGTGCAATATATTTACGGGTAACGGTATGATTTTTGAGCTGTTCCGATAATGAAGCATGCGCTTTATCATTTTTGGCAGCCATCAATAATCCAGTTGTGTCTTTATCAATACGATGCACAATACCTGGACGCACTTCGCCATTAATACCTGATAAGTCTTTGCAATGATACATCAAAGCATTAACCAACGTATCAGAAGAATGACCGACTGCTGGATGAACAACCATACCACGAGGCTTATTAATTACGATTACATCTGAATCTTCATAGACGATCTCAAGCGGAATATCTTGTGCTTCGATTTCTACAGTAGATAGACTAGGAAGTTGAACAACAACCTGTTCATTTTCTATCAATTTATGATTAGCTTTGATTACTTTGCCATCTACTGTGACTAAGCCATCGGTTATCCACTGTTGTACTTGAGAACGTGAGAAACCTTCTGGTAATAAATCAGTAATATATTTATCGATACGTGTTTTAGCATCTTCTGCATCAATCGTCCATTCCATCACTTGAACAGCACCGATCTCTGTCTCATCTTCGCCTGTTTCTTCCACATGTTCTAGATCAGGTAATTCTTGCTCTACCCAGTCTTTATCTTGAACTTCATTCATCTCTGATTTGTCTTGCTTACTCACTAAACATTCTCCTCTTCATGACCGGCAGTTTGTTTCTTCTGACGGCTCATATCCAGCAGTGCGTCTATGATAATCAATGCAACCCCGACTACAATACAAGAATCAGCTACATTGAAAATCGGAAACGTATAACTGCCAAAGTTAAATTGTAAAAAGTCCACTACTTCACCCATACGTGCACGATCAATAAAGTTACCAATCGCTCCACCCAAAACAAGTGATAAAGCAACAGGCAATAATTTATCCGGTTGTGATTTCACTTTTTGGATATACCATATAATCGCAACAACGACTATTAACGTAATCACGACAAAAAACCAACGTTGATTTTGCAAAATACCAAAAGCAGCGCCTTGATTACGGTGGGAAGTAATCAAAAAGAAATTGCCGATCACTGAAATCTGATCTCCTCGTTCCATTCCAGTAGCGATCCAGTATTTGGTTAACTGATCTACAATAATCGCTATAATTGCAATCACATAATATATCACAATAATCCTCCACCCTATAGATATCTCGTCCATATGCTTAGTACGATAACCTCACTAAACATAGCTTTGTTTATTGTAGCACAGCCTAGAATCAGTCGTCTATTGAGAACCTTTATAATAAAAAAACATGGGTATGATCTTCCTACTATAAAAGTAGATAGATCATACCCATGCTTATGTTAGATCAGATATATGATCTGCTTCATCCTGTCTTTTTTTACGAAATACGGATACCTACATTTTGTCCCATCAATTCAACTTGTTCCATGCCTTCTTCAGTAGCAAATGCTACATCGTTAACCAATACATTTTCACGTAATACATGATCAAATGTTTGGATTGCTTGACGAAGATCATCGTTCACAGACAACGTTAAATTCACGTATTTTTCGATAGGTAGATCTAATTTTTTACGATAGTCTTGAACCGCACGTACAATCTCACGTACCCATCCTTCTTGCTCTAGTTCAGGTGTTACATCTGTATTGAGTGCCACTGTTAGACCATACCCTGAAGCAGAAGCAAATCCAGACTTCGCTTTTTTCTCTACTAATAATTCTTCATTCGTCACTTGTAGCTCTTCGCCTTCTGGTGAAAGAATATGCAAGAATCCATCTTCAACCACTTTACGTGTTTCTTCTACAGACATGCCTTTAAAGAAGTTTTGCAAGAAGCCTACATTTTTACCGTATTTTTTACCGGCTACTTTAAGATTTAATTTCAATGTAAAGTCTACAAATCCAGAATCATCGGTTTCGGTATGAATACCTTTCACGTTGATCTCGTCTTTGATGATTGATTCATAGCTGGTCAAATCAAAATCTTTGTCCAGCGAAACGATCAATTCAGATAAAGGTTGACGTGTTTTGAGACCTGTCTCATTACGTACATTACGTGCTAGTTCGACAATGCGACGAGCTGTTTCCATATCGCGTTCTAGCTCAAGATCGATCAAGTCTTCATTGGCAACAGGATAATCATCCATATGCACACTTTCGCCACTGCTGAGGTTAAGATAGATATCTTCCGCTAACATTGGTGTAAATGGTGCAATCAATTTAGCTGTCGTTAATAGGACTTCCGTTAAAGTACGGTAAGCATCTAATTTGTCTTCTGTTAGACCACTACCCCAGAAACGGTCACGCGAGCGACGGATATACCAGTTACTCAATTCATCTACAAAAGCTTCGATCGCTTTAGAAGCATTTAAGAAATCATTTACAGCAAGCCCTTTTTCAACTTGCTTGATCAAACTGTTCAGACGAGACAGAATCCAACGATCCAACTTATGCTCTGACGGTTGGAAAGGATGTTCTGCTGGATCGAATCCATCAATCGTTGCATACAATGTCATAAATGCATGTGTATTTACAAGTGTATCCACCATTTTGGATTTCGCTTCACCTACGATACCTTTGGAGAAACGTTTACTGTTCCATGGCGCACTATCAGATAGCAATGCCCAACGGAAAGCATCTGTTCCATATTCATCAATGACTTCCCACGGATCGATTACATTTCCTTTAGACTTGGACATTTTCTGTCCTTGTTCATCCAATACATGACCTGTCGCCATAACTGCTTTGTAAGGAGCTTTACCTGTGATTAATGTAGATACCGCAAGTAGACTGTAGAACCAACCACGGGTCTGATCGATACCTTCACAGATCATATCTGCCGGGAATTGCTCTTGGAATGTATCTTGATTTTCAAAAGGATAATGCTGTTGCGCAAATGGCATTGATCCACTATCAAACCATACATCGATCACTTCCGGTGTACGGAACATCTCATATTGACCACATGAACTACGTACTTTGATATCATCTACATATGGTTTGTGTAGTTCGATATTTTCAGGCACATCACCAATCGCGCGCGCGCGAAGTTCTGCAATACTGTGCGGTGCAAACTGTTCACCTGTTTCTGCACATACCCATACATTAAGCGGTGTACCCCAATAACGATCACGACTAATATTCCAGTCCACCAAGTCTTCCAAAAATTTACCAAAACGTCCATCACGGATATGACCTGGATACCAATCTACTTCTTTATTGTTAGCGATCAATTGTTCTTTAACGGCTGTCGTCTGGATAAACCAGCTATCCATTGCATAGTATAATAGTGGTGTGTCACAACGCCAGCAGAATGGATACGTATGCTCATATCTTTCTTTGCTGAACAAACGATCTTTTTCAGACAACAAACGCACGATATCGATATCGCAATCTTTTACAAAACGACCTGCAAAATCAGTCACTTCAGCTACAAATTTACCTTCTAGATCTACCATATTCACAAAACTAATACCATTTTCACGACATACACGGTAATCATCTTCACCATGTGCTGGCGCCATATGAACAATACCTGTACCACTTGCATCGGTAACAAAGTCTGCTCCTAGAATGATGTTCGCTTTTTCTGCTGTAAAATAGTTAAATGGCGGAGCATACGTTTTTCCTACTAATTCTGCACCTTTTAATGTGCTCAGTACTTCGTATTCGCCCTTACCATCTTTCATAACATCGTCTACCAGATTTTTGGCAACGATATATACACTTCCATCTTGACTTACACGTACATAATCCATATCTGGATTAACTGCTAAAGCAACGTGAGAAGGCAATGTCCATGGTGTTGTTGTCCAAGCAAGAACATATTCACCACTGTCATCAAGCTTGAATTTCGCTGTTGCGCTCAAATCTTTGACATCTTTGTATCCTTGAGCGACTTCATGTGAACTCAGTGTTGTCTGACAATCAGGGCAATATGGACTTACACGGTGTCCACGATACAATAGACCTTTATCATGAATTGTCGCAAGATTGTTCCACACACTTTCGATATAGTTATTTTCAAGCGTTACATATGGATGATCTAGATCAGTCCAATATCCAATCCCAGACGTAAGATCACGCCATTGTTGCTCATATTCGAATACACTTGCTTTACATTCTTGAATAAATTTCTCTACACCATACTCTTCAATTTCATGTTTGTGAGAGATTCCTAATTTTTTCTGAACACCTAGTTCAACAGGAAGACCATGTGTATCCCATCCTGCTTTACGAACAACACGGTATCCTTTCATCGTCTGATAACGACCGACAAAATCTTTGATGACACGTCCCAAAACGTGACCGATATGTGGCTTACCATTTGCTGTTGGTGGACCTTCATAAAAAACGAAGTTAGGCTTACCTTCCCGATTCTGAATCGAACGTTGGAATGTATTTTCCTCATTCCATTTATTTAAAATCCGTAAATCCCGTGTGCGTGCTTTTTCTTTGACATCGACTCTTTGCATGATTTTGTCATCCTTCCCCATCTATTAATATCGAATGCACTCTAACTATCCCGTATGAAAACATCAAAAAACCCCATCCCATAAAAGGGACGAGGTTGCTCGCGTTACCACCCTTGTTTCACTTCGACCTTTATACATCTATACAAACTAAAATCCAGTATTTCTACTGTTTTTGTCTGTATTCAGGTGAAGTGACACCTTAGATCCGCACAAATGATGCGGTGCCTCTGTAACGGTTGGCACTCCGGCTTGGCTTACTTGATGCTCGTTCAGCCTCGCTTCTCCAGGGGGATATTCAATCATACGATGTTCATTGGCTTGCACCAACCGCCAACTCTCTGTGAACACAATGTATGATTTACTGACCCTATCAATGAATGTTGATGTTCATATTTATATTCGTCTACACGAATCAATTGAAATAAAGTTATAGAATATTTATAGCGCTTTAGACTATAAATGTCAACTTAGAACCCTTAATCTTAGTACAAATCACCTGAACTATGTTGTTCTTCGTTATCGCGGTCTCTATCACGATCTCTGTCTCTATCGCGGTCACGGTCGCGATCTTCTAGACGATCTCTTTCACGATCACGTTCATTGCTTGTGCGTTGAAGTTCACGCGTTTGATTTTCCAAAGCATCCCATCCATCTTGGCTAAGTAGCTCTAATTGAGCTTCTACCAATGTACGGAAACGTGTGCGGTAAATAGAAGCTTGTTTTTTGAGTTCTTCTACTTCCATCGACACTTTGCGAGATTTGGATAAAGACTCATTGATAATACGATCCGCATTTTTCTCGGATTCTTTAATAATCAATTGAGCTTCTTTTTTCGCATTGTTACGAACTTCATCTGCAGCTTCTTGAGCAACAATGATCGTTTTGCTCAACGTATCTTCCAGATTTGCAAAATGATCCAGACGTTCTTGAATAGACATTAACTGACTTTGCAGTTCTTTGTTTTCACGAATCGCCCCTTCATAATCTTTGATCACTTGATCTAGAAATTCATTCACTTCGTCTTCGTCATAACCACGCAAACGACGCGAGAATTCCTTATTATGTATATCCAGCGGGGTTAATGGCATGTTGGACACCTCCTGTAATGTTTAGGCCGTTGAATTGCCTCGTTATTGCTATGATACTTCATTTCGACGCATAAGGATATATCCCTGCCAAAGACGTTAAAAAATAAATAAATTTGCTGTATATTCACGATTTAAATAGAAGCCTATTCTATTCTTTATCAAACAAATTTACCTACTTTGACTCGATATCTTCCTTTTTTTGTAATTCCATCCATTTCTAATACTTTGAAGCGACCAAGTCCCTGAATAGAAATCATATCGCCTTGTTGCAAAGCATGAGAAGGATTTTCTTCTACTTTCCAATTCACCCGACAACGTCCCGCTTTGATTGGCACCAGGATTTTACTACGGCTTAGTCGGTATACATCACTTGCTATCCCATCTAAGCGTAAAGAAGCTACAGTTAGCTCCATCGATTGCAATTCTGGAGTAGCGACCTGTAATTCAGTAATCGGTAAAATCTCTGTCATTACATGCAAACGATGAACTTGTGTTAAATTTAGATGCAAATAAGAAGCAATCTCAGACGATACCACCGTATGACAACCATCCGCCAACGCGTGGATATCTCCAATTTTACCTCGCTTGATACCCAGTCCCAAAATAGAACCCATATAATCGCCATGTTCCAAATCAGCGAATTTACGCCCTTCTGGCGTGATCGATAATACTGATAACTGCATATCTTCGTTATCCAAATCCATATAATCCGGTCCGATGACGGCACGTTTACGTTCTGAATGTTCTGATCCTCCATCCAAACGAATATGCACATCTAGATTACGAGCAGCGAGAATATTCAGAATATAAGCTTGACGTGGATCTAAAAAATCGGTCAGCTTTAGCTCATGATAACGGGCTGCGTTATCGATCCACTCCGCAGCCCGTTCCACAAACTCTCGCTCATCTGGATGAAAATGATGATAAATATTGCTTTGCATGATGTTGTTCATACCTTTCATATTTAGAGCAAGTGTAATAGATTGTTTGTTACAAAATAATTAAAATTAGTAAATAAGACTTCTTAATAAAAATACTAATCCGCTAAATGCCAATTGTAATACGAATAAAGCTACAATCGGAGATATATCAATTGCTCCCATAATCGGTGGTATAAAGCGACGGAAAGGAGCAAGATAAGGTTCTACTAATCGTGCCAAAATTTGCCCAAAAGAACTTTCACGCGCGCTAGGCAACCAGGACAGCAAAATATAAATAATAATCATATACGTGTAGATTCGATATAAAGCATTTAAAACTGCAAAAGCCGTTTCCAAAATTGCGTCACCTCATCTTGTTATATTCGTAATCTTCGCCTAAAATTTCAGCGATCGTGCCCTCAATTTCGACGGTATCCGGTGTACACAGAAAAATGTTGCCCCCGATTTTTGAAATACTGCCTCCAAGTGCATAGACGGTACCGCTCATAAAATCAATAATACGTGTCGCTTGATCGATACGAACACGCTGTAAATTGACGATAACCGATCGGTGAGATCGCAAATGGTCTGCAATATCTTGAGCCTCATCATAACTGCGCGGCTCATTCAAAATCACTTTTACATTTTTCTGAGAATGAATACTAACTACATTGCTGGCTCTATTGTTCTTACGTAATTCTGTGCCAGAGGTTTCACGAGGTTCTTCATCATCATCCATAATCTGTTCGCGCTCAACAATTTCCTCTTCTTCTTGAAGCCCTAAGAAGTTCATAAAGCGATTCATTACTCCCATCGTTAATCCTCCTCTTTCCCTACTAATATGGAACCCAGTCGCACTAGTGTAGCGCCTTCTTCTATAGCAATCTCAAAATCACCCGACATGCCCATAGATAAATGCGTTAGTGGATTTTTAGTTAATCCACGCTTATTGATATCATCTTTTAATTCACGAAGTCCTCTAAAAACAGGACGTGTCATTTCTGCATCATCAACTTCTGGAGCCATCGTCATCAAACCTACTACTTCTAGATTTGAGAACGAAGCAATACTTTCAAAAAACGAATTCACTTGCTCAGGTGGCAAACCATATTTGGATTCTTCACCAGAGATATTAACTTGTACTAATACTTTAACACGAATATCCATAGAACTTGCTTTTTTTTGTATTTCTTTTGCTAGTGATAAGCGATCTAAGGAATGAATATATTCAAATTTGCCAATTACATCTTTTACTTTATTGGTTTGTAAGTGACCGATAAAATGCCACACTCCACGTTCGTGTAATTGATTCCATTTATCTTCAGCATTTTGCCAGCGATTTTCTCCTAGATGTAATAGCCCTGCATCTAGTACCTCCGCTGTTTTGGCAACAGAAACATATTTGGTTACAGCTACAAGCTGAATGTCTTCACGCTTGCGTCCGCTTCGTTCACAGACTTCATGAATTCGTTGTTCGACTTGCTCTATTCGTTCTTGTAATCCCAACTGTATTTCACTCCGTTTCTATACCTATCCAACTCGCCATTCTGCCGGTTGTTCCTCCGTCAGCTCGATACGAGAAAAAAAGATCGTGGTTACGGTAAGTACACCAATTACTCATTTCGATATGGTCAGCAGGAATTCCTGCAAAAATCATGAATTGTCGATTTAATTGTTTGAGGTCTAGCCAAGTTTTACCATTATCACCCGGACGGGCATAAAGAGGTTGTTCACCATTACCCATTAACTTGCTTTTCCAAACGTTTACGGCATCCATCACTTTATCATCGACTTCATAACTTTCGCCACCGATAGAAGGACCTATCGCAGTATGGATATCAGATATAACACTTCCATATTGCGTTCTCATCGCTTCGATCATTTCACCTGCAATATTAGCGACTGTGCCTTTCCAACCTGCATGAGCAAGCCCTACGACTTGTTGTACAGGATCTATAAAGTATAGCGGCACACAATCTGCATAAAACGAAGTTAATAAGATACCTGGTACATTGGTGATTAATCCATCGGTATTTTGAAAAGCACTTTCTCGATCAAGCCAACCTTTGCCTGCATGTTCTGCTGTAACGATCTCTATATGATTACTATGTACCTGTTCACCAGATACCCAGTGAGTATAATCAAACTTTAATTCATCGCATAATAGTTTGCGATTTTGCAATACATCTTCCGGTTGATCTTCTACATGATAGGCGAGATTAAACGAATCATAAGGCGCTTTACTGACTCCGCCTTTACGTCCGGTGAATCCTGCTGTGATTCCTTGACTATAGGCAGAAGTATCTAACTCAAATAATTCAGGTCCGCTCTCTATCGTACGGCTTACAAACTTCTCCATGTATATCCCTCTATTTTTCAAATTTTCAATGCATTAATTATACTCTAATGATATAAAAACAACAAAAAAGTTCTTTCTACTTTTAAATTTAGCTAAAGTAGAAAGAACTTTTTTAAACAAATATCAAATTATGAGGTTGAGCCAATAATAAAACTATTTTTCCAAGAAAATTTATCACCTAGTTCGGAAAATACTATACTAACCGGACCAATGGTAGCAGAACCAGGTACATCTGAATAAGGATGAGTATACGCACTAGCAAAAAGTCCAGTAGTACCTTTAAGACTAACAGGTATTCTAATTTCAGAAGCTAGATAACCACTTCCCCCGCTAGTTAATGTCTTAAATTTAGCATGAACACCATATACTGAAGATTCATCAATACTCTTGAAACCATTGACTGGCTGAAATACTCCTTTAGACCCTACTCCAGTAACTCCTGATTGCCAAGCCATTCCAACGCGATCAGTAGTTGCTATAATAGGCAAAGCACTCCATGAAAAATTTGTTCTATAAGAATACTTAAACTCTTTTGCATTAGCAGTTTTACCAATATATATTAATGAGCCACTACCTTTAAAAATCCCTTTACCATCACTGCCCATCAAACTTTTGTTCTGTGGTATCCCTAAGCTCTTTAGATCATTTTGTTTTATTTGTTCAATCTCAGATTTATTGCTATTATCTATACTATGATTTTTACCTTCTAAATCTGTATAAGACTCTTCATAGTTTTCGGTATTGGTATTTACTTTTATTCCTCCTTCACTGATGATTTCATTTTTTTCTTGATCCGACATCAGACTTATTTCATCCTTATTAAAATTCATTGCTGCTAAGAAATTATCTTTCTCGTTAGTTTCTAGTTTATCTTCAGGATTTTGAATTGCTTCGATTCTTCCATCTTGTAATTCTGTTACATAATTGTTCTCTACTATCTGCGTATTACTTTTTTGTTCTAATTGATTCGCATTTGAAAAACTTGGAAAAAGAGCTAGGGATATAGCTAAAGTAACTCCAGTAAATATTTTTTTGTTCAAAATAAGCCTCCTGTATATATGTATTTTGAATATTTGTAAAGTCTAACACTACTGAACTATAATGTCTAATTTACCAAAAAAAGAAAAAAGTATGTAACTAATAAAAGTTACATACTTTTTTAAGGTTTAATTTTAATCGTTTTTATGACGAGAACGATTGCGTAGGAATGTTGGAATATCCAACTGATCTCCACTAGGTTGTGTAGTATTTGTATTGTTGTACGGACGTGATGTCGGAGCTTTGTCTTCTGCATTCGTTGGTGCAGTAGGTGTAGATTCATCGACAGGCTGAGACGGACGACGTACCGGTGGCAATGGTTGTGCTGGTTTGTGTTCAAATCCTGTTGCGATAACAGTAACTTTGATCTCTTCTTTGAGGTCTTCATCAATAATCGCACCGAAGATCATATTTACTTCTGGATCAGAAGCTGAAATAACGATCTCTGCTGCTTCATTGACTTCATACAAGGAAAGGTTATTACCGCCAGTGATGTTCATAATCACACCACGTGCACCTTCGATCGAAGTTTCAAGCAATGGACTCATAATCGCTTTACGTGCTGCTTCTGCTGCACGATTTTCTCCTGTAGCTTCACCAATACCCATCAAAGCTGAACCACGTTCAGTCATGATCGTTTTTACATCGGCAAAGTCAAGGTTGATTAGTCCCGGTACAGCAATTAGATCAGAGATACCTTGTACAGCTTGACGCAACACATTATCTGCTTCACGGAAAGCTTCTAACATCGGTGTCTTTTTATCTACAATTTCAAGCAAGCGATCATTAGGAATAACGATCAATGTATCGACTTTTTCTTTCAATCCTTCGATACCTAGCTCTGCTTGTGAAAAACGCTTACGTCCTTCAAATGTAAATGGACGTGTTACCACACCTACTGTTAATGCGCCACATTCTCTAGCGATTTCAGCAATAACCGGTGCTGCACCTGTTCCTGTTCCGCCACCCATACCCGCAGTAACAAAAACCATATCTGCACCTTTAAGAGTGCTCATAATCAAATCACGAGATTCTTCAGCTGCTTTTTTACCTACATCTGGATTAGCTCCTGCACCCAAACCACGTGTCAGTTTATCACCGATTTGCAATTTGTGTTCAGATTTAGCCAAGTGCAATGCTTGAGCATCAGTATTAACTGTTATAAATTCCACGCCTTGAACACCATTCTCAATCATACGGTTAACAGCATTACTTCCGCCGCCACCTACACCGATGACTTTGATCTGGGCTAGGCTTTCCATTTCGAAATCAAATTCTAACATACTTTCCCATCTCCCCCTCGTTGTCCATGAATAGCTTGTTTCAATATAATATTGAACTCTAGCTTATATAAACTCACTGAACATATTTTTTAACCGTTCAATCAAGCCCGGCTTGGCACTGCTTTCCGGGGTCGAGGTTGTTTTGTTACGTGCTGGTGCTTTTTTGTTAGCTCCAGCCGTGCTTCCACCACCACGGATATTGCGGATGACATTGTACAAAATGCCTACCCCGCTTGTATAAGCAGGATCACGTACACCAATATAATCAGGAACTGCTATTCTTACAGAAGCTGCCAGTTCTTCGCGAGCTACTTCTAAAACGCCCGGCATTGAAACTGTACCTCCTGTCAGTATATAACCACCAGCAAGCTCTTGATAACCGAGTCTTGTGACTTCTTGACGAATCAGTTGAAAAATTTCTTGCACACGAGGCTCAATAATGGCTGCTAAATCTTGCTGTGTAAATTCTTTGTCTACGTTACTGCCAATACGCATAACTTTGAATACTACATCAGATGCAGCATCATCTATCAAAGCACAACCATATTTCAGTTTTACTTTTTCAGCATGCTCTGTTAATGTGCGTAATCCATAAGCGATATCATTCGTTACAAATTCTCCACCAATCGGTAAAGTTGATGTCGCTTTAAGCGAACCTTCTTCAAAGATTGCAATAGTAGATGAACCTGCACCAATATCAACTAGAATCGATCCCATCGATTTTTCATCTTTGGACAAAGCCAATTGACCTGCACCTAATGAAATCAATACAAGATCTTTGATACGCAAATCTGCTTTTTCTACACAACGAAGAAGATTATGGATCGAAGTTTTAGCACCTGTAATAATAGTAGCTTCTACTTCTAGACGAACACCAATCATTCCGCGCGGGTCTTGAATTCCTTCTAACCCATCTACCACGTACTGTTTAGCAACAACGTCAATAATTTCCCGTTCAGGTGGCAGAGCGATTACTTCTGCCGCTTTCAAAACACGTTCGATATCTTCTTCACCAATCTCACGATCTTCATTGGATACGGCAACTACTCCGTGGCTCGTTTGAAGTCCGATATGATTGCCTGAAATACCAACGATAACTTCAGATATCTGAATGCCGACCATACGCTCAGCATGATCAACAGCACTACGGATGGATTGCACAGTTTGATCAATATCTACGATCGCACCTTTGCGAATTCCTTCCGAGTCGGCAGATCCAACTCCAATAATATTAAAGGTTCCATTGTTGATTTCCCCGATAATAGCACGAACTTTGGATGTACCGATGTCCAAACTAACAATGATGTCATTGTTGCTCAAGCCCTAGGCACCTCCCGCTATCCTGTAATAAAAACGGTGTATTCGAATATTTTAGAATCACACCATTATGTGTTGGAAATTGAATTTCCGAAATAAATTGTTTCCCAAAATTGCTCTCTACATTAATATTCAACATTACATATGCTTTCCCTCTTTTTTCTCCAAACTTTTTGAACACTGGTTTGCATTATAAAAAGGTTGAAGAAAAAACGATCAGGTAGGCTATTTCACCGTAAATTTTTAAAAGTTTACAAAACTTTAATATCTACAACTTTCATTCTAGCATCTTTCGGTCATTGCAGAAAGTATTGTATCTATATGATTTTACAAAACGTTCGCATTTATCGATTACAAAAGGCTAAATCTTACGGTGCAACTTCCTGATCTGCTACGTCTTCCGGGTTGAAAGGCGTATAGGCATCTGCTTCAAGCATTGTAATGACACCTGGCGGTTGAGTCTCAATAACCTGATTTAGATACTCTACTTTGTCTGCCAAAAGTGACACACTTGTGATCACTTCAAAGCGAGAACGTGTATAGATTTTGATCCGGTCTGGAAACGAAGGCGTTGGTGAAGGGCTAATTTCAGAAATATCAGAAGACAATTCATTAGGAATAGTCCCTAATACTTTGCATAATTGCACTTTCTGAGCTTCAAAATCAGACCATCCTGTAAGCACAGGTTTTTCAACAGCCACTCCGCGTGTATCTGCTCTTACCAAAGCTCCACTTTGTAAAATAGCTGTGAGTTCTCCTGAATCTTGCAGTTCATAAGCAACTACAGGATATTCTTTGATCGTCACATCAATTTGACCTGGAAAATGCTTGATTACTTCTGCATCTTGGATCGAACTGATCGTTAATAATCGCTTTTCGATCGTTGTAGCCGATGTACCAAAAAAAGCATTTCCTTTCGCCAATCCACTTACATTTAACAAATCGGTTTTGGCTGTAAACGTATTTCCTTTAAACGTGATCTGAGATATTTTACCAATAGGCGAAAACCAAAATACAATTCCGATTACGACTAAAAGGATAAGCGACAATAAAATAATCAGTCGCGTTTTACGAGTTATTTTTGGATTAAAGGAAGGTCTCCGATTGCCAGCCGGTTTGTTATTTGGAATAACAGTTAATTTTTGCTTTACCATAGCGATCTCCACAAATCTTTTTTAGGTTTTATTCAATATAGTCTTTTGTACCAACTGAATTCAGTCATCCACTTGTCTGAAATAAAGTCTTTGTCATTATATCATGCAGAATGCTGAATACCTAAATGTGCTTTGGCTACGGTTTGATACGGTTCACTTTTACTTTTCACCCATCAGATATACTTCAGGTTGAAGTTGTACGCCAAACTGTTTAGATACTTCTTGTTGCACATATGATATTAACTCTAATACATCAGCTGCGGTACTTTGTCCCACATTTACAATAAAGTTAGCATGTTGAGTCGATATTTCGGCTCCACCAATCCGGTACCCTTTGAGTCCTGCTGATTCGATTAAGCGAGCAGAATGATCTCCAGGTGGATTGCGGAAAACACTTCCTGCTGAAGGTTGCTGTAAAGGTTGTGTAATCCGTCTACGATCTTTATGTTTATTCATTTCAGCCATAATGGTATCGCGATTGCCTGTTTTCATTTGAAATGAGGCTTCAACAACAATTCCAGGTTGTTCTTGCAAAATCGAATGACGGTAAGCATATTGCATATCTTCTAAGCTATAGGTCACGATTTGTCCATCATGAAGAACTATTCGAGCAGACTGCAAAATCTTAGATGTATCTGATCCATGAGCTCCTGCGTTCATATAGACAGCGCCACCTACAGACCCCGGAATACCGCCAGCAAATTCAAGACCAGATAATCCTTTTTTAGCAGCTAAAACACAAAGTTTGACGACAGAGTGTGCACCACCTGCAATAATCCGATCTTCTTCAAATCTAGCGTAATCAAAACCTTCGCCTAATTTGATAACCACTCCGCGAATTCCTTTATCTGCGACTAACAGATTAGAACCTCGTCCTAACTGTGTCCACTGAATATCATGCTCATGCAAAATAGTCATAAGTGTACTTAGCTCATCTTGATTGCTGGGTATCACCAGTACATCAGCAGGTCCGCCAATTCTCCATGTTGTATATTTTGCTAACGGTTCATTGATAAGAACTTGACCGACAGCATGCTGGGATAAAAGATTCATCCACTGCTGCATTTTGTTAACTTCCCCCTTCTAGCGGGACAGAACACCTGACAAACGCTTCATTTCTTCAACAATCAAAAATGCAGATTGAGGTGTACCCAAGCTTGTTGCTGCTTTGGACATGTTCTGTCTAACCTCTTCATCACTCATTACTTTATCTATTCGAGCTAACAATGATTCCCCTGTCAACTCACGCTCTAATAATACTTCTGCTGCGCCTGCTTTTTGTAAAGCCCAAGCATTAGCTTCTTGATGATTATTTGTAACATTAGGTGACGGTATTAATATAGATGGCGTACCTAATGAAGTGACCTCAGCCAACGAAGAAGCACCTGCACGACCGACTAACAACGAAGTAGCTGCTAGAACTTCGGGCATATTAGGAATATACGGAAGTACATGAAGATAATAAGGAAATGATCCTACAGCATCTCGAATACGTTCGCGAATTTCTTCGTAATAAATTTCGCCTGTTACAAATACATAATGTACTGCTGGATTGTTTTGTTTGAGCAAAGGAGCAATTTGAACCATTGCTTCTACAAGTGCTCTAGCGCCCCGGCTACCTCCTACAACTAATACAATCTGTGCATCAGCAGGTAGACCTAAGGAAGCAAGTCCACGTTCACGATTTGCATTTTGTACCATAGTCGCCCGCGGGTTGCCTGTAAACATCACATGCTTTGAACGCGGAAAACGATTCACTGAATCTTGAAAACTTACAGCTACTGTACTTGCATATCCACTCAAAAATTGATTCGTTAATCCAGGAATCGCATTTTGCTCATGTACAATAGTTGGTATTTTAAGCTTGGCAGCAGCATACACTACAGGACCACATACATAGCCACCTGTTCCTATGACTACATCAGGCTTAAATTCTTTCAGTAACTGTTTTGAAGTTTTCACACCCTGAATGAAGCGATTTATCGTTTTGAAATTTTCTAAAGAAAATAACTTGCGTCTAAAACCGGTAATATCAATAGATTCAAAAGGGATTTTTTCTTCAGGAACAATTTTGTTCTCCAATCCTCTTTTGCCACCAATATATAAAAATTCAGCATCTAATCCTTCGGTCTCACACTGTTGAGCAATCGCAAGTGCTGGATAGATATGACCACCTGTACCTCCGCCGGTCAATACGACCCGCATGATAAATCACCTCCTTAATTCAAATTTCATCATTGTTATTTATTCGTTAAGTAGCTGAATGATCTATTGTAAAGTAGATGTACGTTTTATGCTACTTATCTCAGTTGAACCTTATAGCTGGTGTACAGCTTCTTTAAAAGCACGACCACGTTCTTCATAAGACGAGAACATATCCCAGCTTGCACATGCAGGAGATAATAATACAATATTATCCGGTTCAGCAAACATTGCTGCTTGCTCTACTGCTTGCTTAATAGCTAGTTCTGGTTGCTCTGATTCTTCGATAATTTGCACTTTTGTAATTCCAGCAAGTTCTGCCACTTTAGCTAATTTGTGACGGGTTTGTCCCAAAACGACTAACGCTTTAACCTGTTGCTGAAATACAGGTAACAAATCCATATAATCAGAACCACGATCCAGACCACCAGCAATCAGTACAATGCCTTTATCTTGAAAAGCGGATAATGCTGTCATCGTTGCTTTGGCATTGGTTGCTTTGGAATTGTTGTAATACTGCACTTGATCATGTTCTTTTACATATTCTAAGCGATGTTCTACACCTCGGAAATCACGTAAGACATCAGCCAGATCTTGAGGACGACATCCAGCTGTAATAGCAATCGCGCAAGCTGCTAACGCATTGGCGACATTGTAACGACCAGGTATACCTAATTCTTGTACAGGTAAAATAGCCACTTCTCCATCTTGATCACAATACATCATTGTACGCGGTAATTCATCTTCCATTTCTGGAATATAGGCAGGAGATACGTATAATCCTGCTGATAATGGTGAATGCGTAGCTGAAGCGGATGGCTTGGCTGCTGATATATAATTGCCCAAGTTCTCTGTGATCGAAAATGGAATTAAAGTACCTGCTTGAATATAAGGCACAAGGCTACGACAATAACTGTCATCCCAATTAATGATTGCTGTATCGTCTTTGCCTTGATTTTCAAAAATTTTACGTTTGGAAGAAACATAATCATCCATCGAACCATGATAATCCAGATGTGTCTCTGCTACATTTAATAGACAAGCGATTTTCGGATTAAAATCACGTGTGCCTTTCAATTGAAAGCTACTTAATTCGGCTACGATCCAATTCTCTGGCTGAGCATCACTAACAGCTTCACATAATGGAATCCCTATATTACCACCTACAATAGGATGAAGATGATTAGCTTCCAACATTTTGCCTACCCAAGTTGTTGTGGTCGTTTTACCGTTAGATCCTGTAATCCCAATCATAGGCACATCAGAGATACGATAAGCTAATTCAACTTCTGTGATCACTTCTATCCCTAGATCGAGTGCTTGTTTGATTGGAGGAGCTGTATAAGGAATACCTGGATTTTTGACCATAAGGGCGATCCCTTTATGAATCAAACCTTCCGGATGCCCTCCACAAATCACTTGAATATCCAAAGCTTCTAACTCTGCTGCTTCTGGTGATTGTTCTCTTGGCTTCAAATCGTTAACCGTTACGATGGCTCCCAGACGATGCAAAGCTTTGGCTGCTTCTACGCCACTTCGTGCTAATCCGATTACGATCACTTGTTGTCCACGATATGTCTCAGGATCATTCATGTATTACAACCCCTTGCTCAAATAAATTCCGATCACTGCTAATACTAGACTAACTGCCCAGAATGTAGTTACTACACGCCATTCAGACCAACCTGACAATTCAAAATGATGATGAATCGGCGCCATCTTAAAGACTCGTTTCCCGTTTCTTGTTTTGTAAGATACAACCTGTATTACAACAGACAGCAATTCAATCACGAAAACAGCACCAATAATTAAAAAGAGCAATTCGCTTTTAGTTACAATCGCTATGCCACCAATCGCTCCGCCTATACCCAAAGAACCCATATCACCCATAAATACTTTAGCTGGATGCATATTAAATATTAAAAATCCAATCACAGCACCGATCATAGCTGCTGCACATACTGCTGCCGCAGGTGAAGTCGCTTGAACCGCTACTACTGCATATGCTGCAAAAGCTATCGCACTTACCCCGGACAATAATCCGTCTAATCCATCGGTAAAGTTAACCGCATTACTGATCGCCAGCAACATAATCACAATAAATGGATAATAAAACCAAGGACCCCAATCAAATGAAAATGATGTAGCAGGAATACCTAATGCTGTACTATGTCCGCTTTTGAGCAAAATATAACAGACAATTGCAGAAAATAACAACTGTCCAAACAACTTTTGTTTTGCTGTTAGTCCAAGTGAACGTTTTAAACCAATTTTGATAAAGTCATCCAAAAACCCTACTAACCCGAATCCAAGTGTAGCCACCAATAACACCCAAAAGTTAGTATCTACTACAGAAAATTTTACGTACGCTAATGTAAAAGCAATCATAATAATAATACCGCCCATAGTAGGCGTGCCTGCTTTTTTCAAATGACTCTGTGGTCCATCATCACGTACTTGCTGTCCAAACTTCATACGGCGCAATACCGGAATTAAAAGCGGTGCAGCAATCACTGCTAATACAAATGAAACTGCTGCTGTTAAAAATAATATTCGAAAATCCATGTCGTTTTACTCCTCCAGCGCCTCTGCGTTACTTGTTGAATCAGGCATCAGCGCCTGTACGACTTCTTCTAACTTCATCCCGCGCGATGCTTTAAATAAAATAGCATCTTTCTCCTGAGCCATTTGCAATAGATCGTTAATCAGTTCTTGTTTGGAAAGATAAGAATGAATCTGAGAAGCATCTAATACTTTAGCAGCTCCATTAGCTATCTGTTGTCCAAGCACACCATACGTGAATAACAGATCTGCTTGTCCATCGATATATTTTCCTACTTCCTGATGATATATCGCTTCCTCTTCGCCCAACTCTAACATATCACCGAGCACTGCAATTTTACGATGATATCCTTTGAGATTACCTAATACGTCTATAGCGGCTTTCATTGAAGTAGGACTTGCATTATAAGCATCATTTAACAAAGTGATTCCATTACGACCTTGAATGATCTCAATTCTCATTCCTGTCAGTTGTAGCTTGGATAAGCCTTGACGGATCTGTTCTGCTGTGACCCCATAATGTTGAGCTACTGTTATCGCTGCTAAAGCATTAGTCACATTGTGCATACCTAGCAAAGGCAATGTCCATGCTTCGTCTGCTTCACTATTTGTTGTGAAAACAGTATGTTTTCCTTGAAACATTACCCCTGTTGGATACACATTGTTCGTATGATCCAGCCCAAATGTTATTTTACGCATCTCTTTTTGCTCAAATTCGGGTTCCGCCAAAATTTGTTTTAATAAAGGTTCATCACCTAAATAGACAAGTAAGCCTTCTGAACGTAATCCACTGACAATCTCTAATTTGGCACGTGCGATTTCTTCTCGACTGCCCAATTGCTGAAGATGAGATTCACCAATATTGGTAATAATCGTTGTCTCCGGATGAGCGATATTTGATAGCAGTTCAATCTCACCGCGTCCACTCATACCCATTTCTAAAATCAAGATTTCAGTCTGTTCAGGCATTGCTAATATGGTCAAAGGCAATCCTATATGATTATTGAAATTACCTTCTGTTTTGTGCACTTGATATGCTTCTGCTAGCAAAGCATAAACGATATCTTTTGTTGTCGTTTTACCATTCGAACCTGTAATACCGACTACTTTTACACCTGTTTGTTGAACATACGCTTCAGCTAGTTGTTGTAGTGCTTGTAGAGTATCTTGAACAATGACTATATTTCCAGACGGTGGTGTTCCATGATCATGTTGCCATAATGAAGCTACCGCTCCTTCAGTTAACGCTGATGTCACAAATTCATGTCCATCGAACTTTTCACCAACAATAGGAATAAATAATCCGCCTTCAACCAATTGACGGGAGTTAATACTAACGCCTTTTAAACAGGTATCTGCTGAACCTTGAAGCTGTCCACCACATATATCGGCTATTTGACCGAGTGTTGTATTTATCACTTGTAAAGACCCCTTATCGCTTCTTTGGCTACCAAACGATCATCAAAATCCAATGTTTGTTGACCGATAATCTGATACGTCTCATGACCTTTGCCCGCAATCAATACTACATCTCCTGGCTTAGCCATTTCAACCGCTTTTTCAATCGCTTGTCTGCGATCAACAATAGATTCGTATTTGTCTGTAGCAATCTGTTGCTCTTCTAATCCTTTTTGAATATCTTCCAAAATAGTAGCTGGCTCTTCTGTACGCGGATTGTCTGAAGTGATCAATACATAATCACTATATTTAGCAGCAATCTGTCCCATCAAAGGTCGTTTGCTCCGATCACGATCACCACCGCATCCAAAAACAGTAATAATATTACCTTCTGCAAATTCATTGATCGTACGCAATACATTTTCCAATCCATCCGGTGTATGAGCGTAATCCACAATCACTGCAAAAGGTTGACCGCCATCTACAGACTCTACACGCCCATCTACACCGGCAATCTGTTCAAGACTAGACTTTATGTGTTCTAACGGAATATTCTCAATTAGAGCAGCTGTGATCGCTGCTAAAGCATTATAAACATTGAATTTGCCGACCATTTGAAGTGTGATTTCTGTATTGCCTTTAAACGTATCCACTTGGAAAGTCGTGCCTTGAGATGTAATTCTAATCTGTGAAGCATGTACATCGGCAGGATGATCGACTCCATATGTAATCACATCTGCAGCTGTAATTTTACGGAAATATTCAGCAGCAGGATCGTCGTTGTTCAAAACAGCATATTTACGCTTTGCAGGATCTATTTCATAACGGTTCCCCAAACGTGCAAAAAACAGCCCTTTGGCTGCAATGTATTCTTCCATCGTCTCATGATAATCGAGATGGTCTTGACTTATATTTGTAAAAATAGCTGTACGGTAATCTGTTCCTTTTACTCTTCCTTGCTCTAGAGCATGAGAGGATACTTCCATCACACAACTTTTCACATCTGCTTGCACCATTTCGTGTAACAAACGTTGTAATTCTAACGCTTCTGGTGTTGTACGAGGCATAGGTGTTGCTGTACCGTTATAACGCATTTCAATAGTTCCGATCAACCCTGTATTGATATGCGCATCATTCATAATACGCTCAATCAGATAAGAAGTTGTGGTTTTACCATTTGTTCCTGTAATTCCGATCATATTTAACGTTCTACTTGGATATTCAAAAAAATGATCAGATAATACAGCCATCGCGTGACGGCAACTACTAACGATCAATTGTGGAATATCTAATTCAAGTTGACGTTCTACTACTAAGGCAGTAGCACCTTTTTGAATCGCTTGAGCGGCATAATCATGTCCATCTACTGTAAAACCAGGCAGACAGATAAACAGATCACCTGACTTCACTTTGCGAGAATCAATCTCCATACCGGATATTTTCGTTTGAACATCACCTAGCACTTGAGATGTGATCAGCAGATGTGCTGCTTCTGACAAAAGCATAGTTTTACCTCTTTTCTAAATATTAATAACGATACCCGACAAATAGCAGACAAAAGATAGAGTCAGTTGCACTCTATCTTTGCTGATGATGCCGGGTGATCGTAGATTACATTAATTCGTTGGCGCCCCGGTAGGCTCTGGAATTTTAAGACTACTTGTAGGGCTTTGCTCTGTACTGCTTTCCGATTTACCCTTACTATCCGTACTACTTTCAGTGGTAGTGCCAGAATCTGTTTTGGTATCGGAAGATGTTGTATCTTTTGATTCTGTAGCATTTGGATCTGTAGAAGTATCTTTGTCTGTTGAAGACCCTTCAGAAGATGTAGATTCTGTACTGTCTGTTGCTCCATCTTTTGGTGTAGTGGCTTCAACTGAAGTCGCTGGATCTTCTTCTGTATCGTCGACTCCTGTGACTGTTGCTCGAGCAGATTTAAGTGTAAGTGTTACAGATCGTCTACCACTACTAGAAGACTCTACCTGTTCAGATACATATCCTTCACCAGTCGCTGTTACTTCTACTTTCATCAACGATAAGATTTGCAGAGCATCCCGCAACGATTCACCTTTTAGATCAGGAATACTCATTTTGGTTGGATCTTCTGTCATCAAATAAATGGTTTGTCCGCCTGTCATAGCTGCTCCACTAGCTGGATACTGCTTGACGACTTTTGTACCTGATCCTACTGTTGTATAGGAAATACCATCTGCAAGCAATTTTTTCTTCGCATCTGCAAGCATTTTACCTGTTAGTGTAGGAGCAGTATAGGAAGCCATTAGTTTTTTAGAATCCACTTCTGCTTTAGGTTTTTTTTCACCATCGTCAAAGACTTTAGAAATACCCATATACGGCAACACTTGACTCACGATTTTTTTAAATACTGGAGCTGCTGCTGTACCTCCGCCTAGCTTCGAATCTGACGGTTGGTCAATCACTACGATCATAGCGATCTTAGGATCATTAGCAGGTGCAAATCCTACAAAAGATACCACTTGCTTCGTATAATCATACTTACCATTGATAACTTTAATAGCAGTACCTGTTTTACCTGCAACACGATAACCATCAATATAAGCATGACGACCTGTTCCAATTTCCTGATCCGAAACGACCTGTTCCAGATAACCACGTACTTTCTCAGAAGTTAACGGGTCAACCACTTGACGAACGACTTTAGTCTGTGTATTTTCAGTGACTCCTGTATTGGGATCAGTGATCGATTTGACTAGATGTGGTGTTAATAATTTCCCACCATTGGCTACCGCAGAAATAGCAGCTAACTGTTGAATCGGTGTCACCTGTACCAATCCATGTCCGTAAGCAGCGGTTGCTACTTCTGTGGGAATATTAGGATGGAAAGTAATAGCACCTTTAGCTTCACCAGGCAATTCGATGCCTGTCTGTTCACCAAATCCAAACGAATCGATATATTTACGCAAACGTTCTGCACCAAGCATCTTATAACCAAGATTAACAAAAGCTACATTACTTGAACGCTTTAGACCTTCTAAGTAACTAATCGTTCCCCATCCGCTATGATTCAAGTCATGCAGTGTTGTACCTCCTACTTGAATAGAACCTGATTGATAAGTAGCATTAGGATTGAATAAATTTTCTTGTACTGCTCCAGAAAGAGTAACAATCTTAAATGTAGAACCTGGTTCATAGATCGCTTTGACAGCCAGATTACGGAAATCTTTAGGATCGGTAACTTCATTAAACTTATTAGGATTAAAAGTTGGCATATTTGCCATACCTAGAATTTCCATCGTATTAGGATCTGCTGCAATCACTGTAATACTTTCAGGTTTCAATTGTTCATAAGCATCTTTCATAGCTTGTTCAATATAATACTGAATTGTCTCATCAATCGTTAACGTCAGATTATCTCCATCTTTAGCAGGAGTATAGACATCTTTGGAATCTGGTAATTTATCTCCTTGTTTATCACGAAGATATTGAATATGACCATCTGTCCCTTTAAGCTTTTCATCATAATACGCTTCAATTCCCGCAACAGCATTGCCATCTTTGTTCGTATAACCAATAACATGAGCCGCTAATTCGTTTTTAGGATAAAAGCGTTTGGAATCAGCGCTTAAATACACACCGACATCCCATTTTTGACCGGTTTTTTCTTTCAGTTGTTTGATAAAAGCATTGATTTGATCAGCTTTTTCTTGATCGATTAGACGACCACCTGAATTGAGCTCACGCCAAGTACGAAGTTGACCGATATTATCTCCACTGGTCAATACAGAAGTGGCTTGCTTTTCAATTTCTGTTTCATCGGTGCCTAAAATAGCGTGAAGCTGGCTTACAACATCACTTTTAATCCCATACTCAGCGATGATTTTAGGATTAAGAGCAACATTATAAGCCGGAGCATCCATTGCTAGATCATTACCATTACGGTCTGTAATCGTACCACGTTTAGCTGAAATATCGCTGTTAGCTGTCCATTGTTTAATAGCTTTGTCAGTCCAGTTACCTGTTTGAACCACTTGTAGCCAGAATACTTTAATAATCAGTACAGCAAAAAAGAGGGTAATACATCCCCCTATAAATAAAGTACGAAGTTTTATTCTCTTATTCACTGTTGTTTCCCCCGTTTTACTTGCCTTGTGTCTCATCCGTCGTCGAGGTTGTTGCTTCTGTTCCCTTTACCCGGGATACTTGGATCGGAGCCGTATCCGTAGGCTCTATGTAACCTAGAGCAGTGGCACGTTCAACAATTTGATCTTGTAACGAATATTTGCGAATTTCGTTTTGTGTCGTTTGCTTTTTAATACTTGCCGTTTCACTATCCATACTTTGAATATTTTTATTCACTTCATAGATATGTGCATATTGAAAAACAATTACACTTGCTACTGTCGCACAAAAAATGATAGTCATCAAATAAAGCAGCTTTTCTTTCGTTGGAAGTGCGCTACGACGTAAGACTACCTTTGTAGTCTCACGATATCGTCGAGCAGCTTTTTCAGCCGATTGTTCTTTGACAGCTAGATTGCCGCGCGTATAAGCCATTGATCCGTCTCCTCTAAATTAAGTTTTCGTTTGTTTTTCCACCTTTTCGGCAACACGCAATTTAGCCGATCTTGCACGCGAATTCTCTTCCAATTCTTCTTCCGAAGGAAGGATTGGTTTGCGATTAATCAATTTCAGTTCTCCACCAGTACTAACATAGACTGGAAAACCAGGTGGTGAGACGTTTTTTTCCACGTATTCTGCAAAAATTTGTTTGCAAATACGGTCTTCTAAAGAATGAAACGTGATAACCGCTGCTCTTCCCCCAGGCGTTAGACAACGTACTGCTTGATGAAGAGCTTCTTCAAAAGCACCTAATTCATCATTTACAGCAATACGAAGTGCTTGAAAACTCCGTTTCGCAGGATGTCCCCCTGTTCTTCTTGCTGCTGCTGGAATGCCTTCTTTGACAAGTTCAGCCAGTTCCCCCGTTGTTTCGATCGGCTGGATACTTCGCTTGGCAACAATGACTTTAGCAATCCGTCTTGAAAATTTTTCTTCACCATATCGATATAAAATGCGGGCGATTTCTTCTTCCGGCCAGGTATTCACTATAGTTTTGGCTGTGAGTTCGGCAGATTGATCCATTCTCATATCCAAAGTTGCATCATGGTTATAGCTGAATCCTCTGTCACCGTCGTCGAATTGAGGTGAAGAAACGCCAAGATCGAACAAAATGCCATCTACTTGCGGAACTCCATCTTTGACCGGTACTCCTGCTGCCAATAGCGACTCTTCCAATTGACGGAAATTGCTTTTGATCAACGTTACTCGATCTTCATAAGGTGCAAGTACTATTTTCGCATTGGCAAGTGCCGTATCATCTTGATCAAAAGCTATTAGTCTTCCGCCTGCTCCAAGTTCAGCAGCAATAACTGAACTATGACCAGCTCCCCCGAGTGTGCAGTCAACGTAAATACCATCAGGCTTAACCTGAAGTGCTTTTGTCGCTTCTTCTTTTAATACTGTGATGTGATGAAACAAGATGTAAACCTCCCGGACGATTACAGGTCGAAATCAAAATCAACCAGCTTTTCTGCAATTTCATTAAAAGATTGTTCAGAAGTATCATAATACTCTGACCATGTTTCTTTACTCCAAATCTCTACCCGATTCGAAACGCCAATAATAACACACTCTTTTTCGAGTTTGGCATACTGCCGTAAATTTCCCGGCAGATTGACTCTGCCCTGCTTATCCCATTCCACTTCGGTTGCACCGGAGAAGAAAAAACGACTAAATGCACGGGCATCCGCTTTCATCAGCGGTAGAGATTTGAGCTTTTGCTCAAGGAGGGACCACTCCTCCATAGGATAGACGAATAGACAATGATCCAATCCGCGGGTGACTACAAACGAAGTTCCGAGTTGTTCACGAAATTTGGAAGGAATAATAATCCGACCTTTTTCATCAATGCTATGTTGAAATTCTCCCATAAACATTGACGTTTCACTCCTCTTAACCATAGTCTCCCACTTTGTCCCACTATCCACCACTACCATAAGCATAATAGATTCGACGCAGAAAATCAAAATCCTTTTTTAATATCATTTTTTTTTAGAAAAATACTGAAAAATTTTATTTTATGTAAATCAGCCAATTCATTTGCAAAAATAGGCATAAAAAAGAACTGATTTCTCTTTATCGGAAAAATCAGTTCTTTTTGTTATGCATGAGTAACTTTTATTTTATTTTTTAAATATATTGAGATTGCTTGCAGATTATGACCAGCTATCTAAATATAATTTTTGTTCTTCAGTCAATGTATCAATATGAATGCCTAGACTTTCTAGTTTAAATCGTGCCACTTGTTCATCCAGTTCATAAGGGACACTGATTACTCCTGCTTCCAACTGCTCATAGTGTTCGCTCACATAACGAAGACCTACTGCTTGTAAAGCAAAAGTCATATCCATAATTTCAACAGGATGACCATCTGCTGCTCCCAAGTTAACCAGACGACCTTCTGCAAGAAGATAAATACGGCGTCCATCATTCAATTTGTATTCTTCAATATTTTTGCGAACCGTACGAATCGATTGAGAACGAGCTGCTAGATCAGGCTTATTCGCTTCAACGTCAAAATGTCCAGCATTGGCAATCACAGCGCCATCTTTCATCACGTCATAGTGCTCGCCTGCAATAACACTTTTATTTCCTGTTACTGTAATAAAGAAGTCACCATGCTTGGCGGCTTCATTCATCGGCATCACACCAAAGCCGTCCATATGTGCTTCTACCGCCTTAATTGGATCAACCTCGGTTACGATAACATTAGCACCCAAACCTTTAGCACGCATCGCTATACCTTTACCACACCAGCCATAACCTACTACTACAACTGTTTTACCTGCGATAATTAAGTTGGTTGTACGAATAATACCATCAAAAGCGGATTGTCCTGTTCCGTAACGGTTATCAAATAGATGCTTACAATACGCATCATTTACAGCAACCATCGGAATTTTCAACGTTCCTTCTTTTTGCAATGCTTTTAAACGGATAATTCCAGTCGTTGTTTCTTCTGCTCCACCACGAATCGTTGATAATAGATCAGGACGTTCTCCATACAAAAATGTAATCAGATCGCCACCATCATCAATAATCAGGTCAGGCTTCGCTTCTAATGCTTTTAAGTTCAAGCTTTTATATTCTTCCACACCTGGATTATATTTTGCAAATACAGTAATACCGTCTTCTACCAAAGCTGCACATACATCATCTTGTGTAGACAAGGGATTGCTACCTGTAATAGTGACATTAGCTCCACCGGCTTGGATAACTTTAGCCAAATAAGCGGTTTTAGCCTCCAAGTGCAAACAGATCGTTACATTCAAACCTTTGAAAGGCAAATCTCTTTCAAATTCTGCTCGAATACGATTTAATACCGGCATATGAGAAGATGCCCAATCAATTTTAAGATGTCCCTCAGGAGCAAGTGCCATATCGGCAACAATACTTGCTTGAATAGATGATGTCATTGTACAGTTCTCCTTTGTTAGTTGGAATAGATAACCTATTTTTATAAATAAACAAGACGATGCGAACCGTTAAAATCAGGCTCAAGGGTTAACAATTGATCGATCCAGCGCTCTCCGTAACGTCCAAGATAGTAATAGCTGTTGATCGTACGTTCTTGTGGCTTGCCAAACGGATACAACGCATACGCGATTCGATCCAAACGTTGTAATCCTGTCTGATGTTGACGTGCTATCGCATTTTGACTTTTGCGGTACAAATAATCAATTTGCAAATCAATCTTATGCTGAGTCGTTTCTCCGAGATGCGGTAATGAAGGATCAATCTCATGCAAAGAGTCTACAAAAGGCGCATACAATTGTTGAAATTGCTCGCGGAATGTAGTGAATCTTTTTTCTAAATGATAATCTTCTTGCTCACTTAACCAGGTCTGACGAATATCATCAAAGCGTTGTCTGACATCATCAAATGTTAATTGATACTGTTGCATCAAAATTTTAACTTTTTCTTCCACCATTGTAAATAACATTCTAGGAACAATCGGAGGCATTTGTAGATTCAAGACAGGAAATGCTTGTTTTGTTAACGCCCAATATGCAATCTCGCCTGTTCCCAAAATGGTACTAAGTACAGGGAATAATGAATCCTGCATCAAAGGACGTGTTAATACATTGTTGCTAAACCGTTCTGGATATTGTTCTAACAACTGTAACAACTCTTGTTTGGTAAAAACAACTAATCCTTTACGATCTGTAAACATCCCATTGCGTTTGAACAATAACAAACGTTCGTTGGTATATACTTCATCACTATGGATATAGAACAAATTAGCACTTTCTTCATCTACTGTTGCTTGTTCTTCATATCCATACTGTCTTACTTGCTCAGCAGCAGACATATATGCTTGAGTCAATTTATCATTATGTTCTATCAATTGACGAAATACTGGAATTTCTAAGCGACGAATAGCAGCATCATCTGAATCGATGAGTACCAATCCAAAACGGCCAAATAAAAGACCCAATTGTTCAGCAAAGGCACTACTCAAATCTGTAGCATGCTCCATAATATTTCGCAATGTCTGTGTCCATTGATTTTTATTTTCCGTATCCGGTAACAGACTTTCAAATTGATTCAAAATATGTTCAGTATTCTGTTCATGAATAAATGTACGACTCACCGGTGAATGTCCACCACGTTCATGATCTAAGCGAATTTTGACAGCCGCTCCATCTTGATCAGGTAGATACGTATGATTCACTTCATCCCAGTCATGATCTTCACCTGCTATCCAAAATACAGGTACGATTGGACGTTGTAGACGCTGCGATGCTTCACGCGCAGATGCTAACAATGTAATCACTTTGTAAATGACTAACAATGGGCCTGTAAATAGTCCGCTTTGTTGTCCACCTACCATCACAAGTGCTTCATCTGTTCGTAGTGTTGCTAAAGATTGCTGTACAGCTTCATGATTATTGTACTTACCGTTATATATGGTTAAGCAGTCAACTAAAGCTCCACGGTCGATTCGGGAGTCTTTACTCTGATCCAGCCATTCTGCACGTTTGATCCATGTTTGTGGATCAGAGACATTCATATTATACAAACTGCTTACCGATGCAAAATCATTGATGTACCGCTCAGCGAGCGGCTGATTCGCGGGTAGGCTCTCCGGAATCACATTCATGGGGTGAAGTCCTCCTCATCGCTATTGCTTTTGATTGTTACTAATCGTAACTTATTAAATCTTATTTGATTGTAACGAAGTTAGTACTGTTTAGTCAAAAGCTATTCTTAAAATATTTGAATATTTTTAGTAACAACCAAAAAACCGCCAGCAAATGGCGGTTTTTTGATTTGAAAGTATAAATTAAGCAGAAGGTTGAGAAACCCAGTGACCTTCAGATACTTCGATCAACTGAGAATTTTCTAAATTAAACGGATCTTTAGCTGCCAAAGTTGCTGCTGCTTCTTGAGAAGCGGCAAGATGTTCTTCAGGCAATAAGATTCTACGTTTATTTGCTTCTACTTCTGGATCAGGAATAGGAATCGCAGATAGCAAAGTTTTGGTGTAAGGATGTAGAGGATTAGCATACAGTTCTTCACTTTCAGCCAATTCTACAATTTTACCCATATACATAACCGCTACACGGTCACTAATATGTTTTACCATGGATAAATCATGCGCAATAAACAAATAAGTCAATCCAAGACGTTGTTGTAGTTCTTCTAGCAATTTAACAATCTGTGCTTGAATCGATACGTCCAAAGCAGACAATGGCTCATCACAGATAATAAATTTAGGATCTACAGCAAGTGCACGCGCAATCCCGATACGTTGTCTTTGACCACCGGAGAATTCATGCGGATAACGAAGAGCATGACTTGGGTTCAAGCCTACCATATCCAGCAATTCTTCTACACGTTTTTTACGTTCAGCACGGCTATTCACTAGACCATGAATATCTAGAGACTCGCCGATAATGTCCATAATATTAAAACGAGGGTTCAAAGAAGCATATGGATCTTGGAAGATCATTTGCATATCTTTACGCATGTTTTTCATTTTGCGTGGAGACAGATCATAAATGTCTGTTCCGTTAAACTTTACACTACCACCGGTAGGTTCGTATAAACGAAGAATTGTACGACCTGTTGTTGATTTACCACAACCAGATTCTCCTACAACTCCAAGTGTCTCACCTTCGTAGATGTTGAAGCTAATGTCATTAACCGCTTTAAGGATATTACCTTTACCTAGATTAAAATGTTGTTTTAATCCTTTTACTTCAACCAACGGTTTACGTGGGTCTAGATTAAGTTTAGCAGACGCTAATTTAGGTTTTTTAGGCTCATCCAAACGTGGCAATGCATTAAGCAAACGTTGTGTATATGGATGTTGAGGGTTTTTGAAAATTTCAGCAGTTGTTCCTGTTTCAACAACATCGCCTTCTTTCATAACAACCACGCGATCACACATACCTGCTACTACACCAAGGTCATGTGTAATCAAAATGATTGAAGTACCCAATTTTTGTTGCATATCTTTCATCAGATCAAGGATCTGAGCTTGAATCGTTACGTCTAGTGCTGTTGTAGGCTCATCCGCAATTAGCAATGATGGACGACAAGCTAGAGCGATTGCAATCATCGCACGTTGGCGCATACCACCAGAGAATTGGTGAGGATATTGATTAAAACGAACATCAGAATTTTTGATACCAACCAGTCGTAACATTTCAAGCGCACTTTCTTTAGCTTGAGCAGAAGACATATTTTGATGTTTACGCAATACTTCTGTAATTTGTTTACCTACTTTGATTGTTGGATTCAAGGAAGTCATCGGATCTTGGAAAATCATGCCGATATCCTTACCACGAATTGCTTCCATTTGTTTATCCGTTTTAGCAAGTAGACTTTGACCTAGGAATTCAATCTCTCCACTTTTGATCTTAGAAGGCGGAGAAGGAATCAGACGCATAATTGTTTGAGCTGTTACACTCTTACCACTACCGGATTCCCCAACAATACCTAGCGTTTCGCCTTTGCCAATTTCAAAATTGACATCTTTTACCGCATCAAATTCACCAGCACGCGTTTGAAAGGATACGCTTAAATTCTTTACTGTTAAGATTTTCTCCACTTGTTCCACCTCCTATAGATTTTATTTTCTCAATTTTGGATCCAAAGCGTCTCTAAGACCGTCGCCTAGCAAGTTAAATGCAAGCATTGTCAAACAGATTAGAGCAGCCGGGAACCACATACGCCAAGGATACAAATTCCATCCTGTTAATGCATCATTGATCATAGAACCCAATGAAGCGACAGGAGCCTGTACACCTAGACCCAAGAAACTCAAAAATGCTTCAGAGAAGATAGCACTTGGTACAGAAAGAGTTACAGTAACGATAATAGGACCCAAAGCATTAGGCAAAAGATGTTTGAACAATTGACGTCCAGCACCTGCACCCATAGAACGAGCTGCTAATACGAAGTCTCTACTTTTCAGTTGCATAATTTCACCACGAACAATCCATGACATCGTAATCCAACCTGTTACAGTCAAAGCAACGATAATTGTTCCCAAACCTGGCTCAAATACAACCAACAATAGAATAACAACTAGCAAATAAGGAATAGAATAAAGAATTTCGGAAAATTTGTTCATAATGTTATCTACACGGCCACCGAAGTAACCCATGATTCCACCATAAATAATACCGATAATTAAGTCAATTGCTGCTGCTGCCAAACCTACGATAAGAGAGATTCGTGCACCCATCCAGGTACGAACCCACATATCACGTCCAAGGTTATCTGTACCAAACCAGTGAACTCCAGAAGGTGGCTTATTAGTATTCATCAAATCATTAGAGTAATAGTTAAAAGCAGAGATCATTGGTCCAACGATCGAAGCGATAATAATAAGAATCAAAGTACCTAAGCTAAACATAGCTACTTTATTACCTTTTAAACGAATCCAAGCATCCTGCCATAAAGAGATACTTTCCTGTTGCAGTGCGATTGGTTCGCCGACCACATCTGTAGTCGCATTTTGATTGTTTTTGTTTCCGCTAGCTGACAACGTTTAGCTCCCCTTCCGACCTGATAATTTGATCCGCGGATCTACCAGCACATATAAAATATCTGTAACAAAACGAGCAAGCATCAACAACACGCCATAGAAAATAGTTACTCCCATAATCATTGTATAATCACGGTTAGTAATACTATCTACGAATACTCTACCAATACCACCGATACCGAAGATTTGCTCGATAACAACAGAACCCGTTACGATATTTGCAGTCATAGGACCTACATACGTAACTACTGGAAGAATACCATTACGTACAACGTGTCTAGTCATAATAGTAAAACCATTTAGACCTTTTGCTTTAGCTGTTTTGATATAATCTGCATTCAATACTTCTAGCATACTTGAACGAGTTAATCGTGCTATAAATGCAATCGGTTGAACAGCAAGTGCTATAACTGGAAGTACAAAGTCACTTGGTTCATTAAAGCCCATAACATCAAACCAACCTAGTTTTAGAGCAAAAATATACTGGATCAATGTTGCCAATACAAAACTCGGAACAGCGATACCTAATACAGCAATAATCATAGCTACATTATCAATTAATTTGCGATGGTAAAGTGCAGCGATTAATCCCAATACAATACCCGCTACAATCGAAATAATAATAGCGAAAATACCGATTTGTAATGAAGGTGAGAATGTATCAGCGATACGTTGTGTAACCTCCTGATTTTGGTATTTCATCGAAATCCCCAAATCACCTTTAACTAAATTTCCTAGGTACTGTAAATACTGTTCAGCAATTGGTTTATTTAATCCATACTGCTCCATTAGACGTTCTTTGATTTGAGGCTGTACATTTTTTTCTGACATAAACGGATTACCAGGTATAGCTTTCATCAGGAAAAATGTAGCTGATGCCAAAATGAACAATGATAACAGCATATACAAAAATTTACTGGCGATATAACGAATCATTTCCCCAAGAACCTCCTTTATCACATTTTCTAGTTTATTGAATATGTTTAAAAACAGCTCGTCATTATTCAACAACTTTTTCATTTTAAAACTTCATCTAATAGATAACAAGTAGAACTTGAAATTATCATGTTTAGAATAGCAATATATGGAAAAATGATAAACACGCAAAAACGGGATATATATGGATGGAGAATCCACACATACATATCCCGCTGCAATCATTAAACCGAAATCTTACTTAATTATTGGAAATAAGCACGAGTAAAGTCAATTGCACCACTAAAGTCTACAAATATACCTTTAAGATTTGGTTTAACCAATGAAACGCTAGTGTAGTAATAGATTGGCATCATAGCCATATCATCTTGCACTAGAATTTTTTCTGCTTTAGACATATCATCCATACGTTTAGCATTATCTTGAGTTGCTTGCGCATCTTTCAACAATTTGTCATATTCAGGATTGCTGTATTTTGCATCATTGTTGCCATTACCAGTCATCCACATATCCAAGAAAGTCATAGGATCGTTATAATCCGCTGTCCAACCTGCACGTGCGATTTGGTAGTTACCACTTTGACGATTATCCAAGAACACGCTCCACTCTTGGTTTTGTGTTTTAACACTTACACCAAGATTGTTTTTCCACATATCAGCAATTGCCAAAGCAATTTTTTGGTGAGCTTCACTAGAGTTGTAAATCAAAGTAATTTCAGGAAGAGTAGTATAACCTTCTTCTTTCATACCTTCAGCTAGCAATTGTTTAGCTTTAGCAGCATCTTCTGTGAAGTAGCTATCTTTGTACTCTGTACGGAATTCTTCGTTGTTACCTTTGATTCCTGGTGGTACATAACCATAAGCTGGAATTTGTCCACCTAATGTTACGTTGTCTACAATCGCTTGACGGTTGATCGCCATAGAGAATGCTTGACGGATTTTCAAGTTGTTAAATGGTTTTTCTTTAACGTTAAACAAGTAGTAGTACGTACTTGCAATACCTTTAGCTTGGAATTGATCTGGGTATTGTTGTTTTGCAGCTGGAATTTGGTCTGTTGGAATTTCACCAGTAGGTGCTCCAGCATAATCCAATTGTCCACTTTGGTAACTTGAGAACTCAGTAGCTCCAGAGTTAACCAATGAAGAAGTGATTGTATTTAATTTAATACTAGAAGCATCCCAATACTTAGCATTTTTTGTCCAAGCCAATTCTTGACCTGTTGTCCAAGTTGTTAAGTTGAATGCACCGTTAGTAATCATTGTATCCGCTTTAGAAGCCCATTGTGGGTTAGCTTCTACATTCTTTTGATTAACAGGGTAGTACGTGTAGAAAGAAGTCAATCCCAACCAGTAAGAAGTTGGATTAGCCAAAGTCACTTCTAGTGTTTTGTCATCTACGACTTTAACACCAACATCAGCGAAATCTTTAACTTTTCCTTCGTTGAATTCTTGTCCATTTTTGATGTAATAAAGTTGGTAAGCGTACTCAGATGCTGGAGTTGTTTTTGGGCTTAGAACGCGTTCCCAAGCATAAGCGAAATCTTTAGCTGTTACAGGTTCGCCGTTACTCCATTGTGCATTATCACGAAGATGGAAAGTATATTTCAATCCGTCTTCAGAAACATCCCATTTTTCAGCAACGCCTGGAACAGGATTACCATCTGTACCTGGACGTGTAAGACCTTCATACATTAGTCTCAAGGCAGTGTTTGTTTGACTATCTTTTGCCTGAGCTGGATCAAACGTTGGAGGCTCAGCGCTCATGTTAATGTGTAAGTCTTGAGCTGCTGCTGTAGTGCCATCTCCTGATTCTCCACTTGTTCCTGTGTTGCTAGAACCGCTGCCGCAAGCTGCAAGCAAAGTTCCGAACGCCATGACAAGCGCCATAAGTACTAACCAACTTTTTCTCTTCATCTAGCAGTTTCCCCCTAAAAAATGTGGTATATGCTTTTAAATTATACAACCAGTGGTCAAAAAAATCTATAACTTATATTTAAAAAATCATCTTTTTTTCGTTATTTTATATAAAACTGTCACATTTAAGCGTATATTATGCTTCACGTCACGGTCGAATACCTAACATCAAGCAAATATATTCCATTTTTCGACAAAATTATTGTGTTATGTATTGCAGAATACCAGTAATCAATAAAGCAATGTAACCTATACTCAACAATAAAAAAGAAACACGCCAAACGGCACGAAATAGTCGTTTGTAGTCCACTTTTCCTTTTAATCGGTTTTGTGCACCACCAATTAGACCAATACCTAACAATAAAATCAATAAGAAAATATAGAATCCTGTTTTGGTATTGAATGTATTATTGAACAAAGCGGCTACAGAAATATATAAAAAAGGAGTCGTTACATCCATAGCCATACCTATCGCTGGTTTCTTTTCTTTCCCTTTTAGCCTATTGATCACATATGTTAATACAAATGGAATAAATGGAACTAGACTTAAAAAGATAAACCCGTTCAATAATAATCCCAAAAATACCCCCATCAATTATCCTCCTGTCTATTCATAGCCTCAACTAAATGGTATACCCAGTAATTTGCTGGTGTAGCTATACCGTAATCTTGACCCATTTTAATAATACTACCATTAATCCACTCTATTTCTGTTGTTTTACCTTGTAATACATCTGCAAGCATAGATGATGTATTGGTAGATGTAGCACGACATACTTCTAAAATCTCTTCCCACCATAAAGAAGAACTCTCTATTCCTGCGGCTTGATATACTTCAATAACTTCATTATACAATTGCTGCATTACAAATAGTCTCTGTTCAGAAACAAGTAATTCACCATTCATTATACGCCAAATCGCTGTTAATGGATTGATTACAGCATTTATAATAAGCTTCCGATATATATCTTTATCGATATTATTCGACAACCGAATATCAAATCCTGCTTGTTGTAGTTCGTTTAGCAAAGGTTGTATTAATAGTTGCTCTTCTTTATCTATTGATTTGGTCTTATTACCTACTCTAGCACTAGAAAGATTACTTAGACTACCTATAACCGTTTTTCCTATACCGGTATGATGGATTTCGTTTATAGACATTCTTTTAGCACCTTCTGTGGTAATTGCTGCATAAACCTGCCATGGTGAAGGCCATAAGCTATCGGTTCGCAATCCATTTTGCAGGCAGATTATACGAGTATGTTGCCCTGCTCGTTGCTGAATTTTACCAACTAAATCTGCTGTTATATCTTTCTGCTTAACCGTGACTAATATATAATCCGCTTTGGGTATATGAGAATAGTTATTTAATTCGTCGATTGCATAAGCATTCTGTGTAGCAGATGGAATCCATAACTGTGGTTCACTATGATGATCTATAGTAGATGTTTGGATCGTTATACCTTGTTGATTCATAATAGATGCTTGTTCTACGGTACGTGTCCACAAATGAATAGTAGCTGAAGAATCATTACTTATTAATTTGCTATAAAAAAGTAATCCTATAGCTCCTGCTCCAAAAATATCAATAATCAATTTTGTAACCTCCATGCATTTTAAAATAGGTATAATTAGACTCATATTCAACAGTAATACGTACGATGCTATAATAATGATAGATTATGCATTATTCGGAATAATATTGTAAAAAATTGCGCTTAGATATCCAAGTGCTAAGGAGGGGCGATCTATGAAATACTTATATTCGGTTAAAATCGTCTGCTTCTGTTTGACTTTAGCTCTAACTTCGCAGTGTTTGCTCTCTTCGGCGCAAGCACAAGCATTAGAAGCACCACCACAATTAGACGAAGCAACACGACAGTTATTAGAAAATAGTCTATCTGTGAATGAATTAGATCAAGAAATCAAACGGATTACAGATCAGCAACATGTAGCTCAAACGAAATATACTCAATTAGAAAAAAGTTTGACTCATCAAGAAAAGCTATTGTCACAAGCAAGACATCAAGCAGATTCTGTGCTTGTTTCTTATTATACAGGAGAAAGAGATGATTTTTGGGCTCTTTTTTTATCTACAGGTAGTCTATCGGGAATGATCGCTTTTTACGATTACTATCGAATGATTATTGATCATGACCAGTTGCTATTAAGTGATTATCAAGAGCAGTATACACAACTTACACAGCAAAAAAATGAGTTATATGCTACAGCAACAGAATTAGGAGAGATTAGCAGTAATTTATCTAATCAGCGTATACGTGTAGCTAATTTGCAACAATCGATTCATCAAAGTCTTGCTACAAGTTCTAATCCTGAGATTGCTCGTCAATTAATGAATGAAATGAATGAGTATTGGAAAAATATTGGACTGTATGAAGTCAAAAAATATTTCAGAGCTATTGCTATATCGATGCAACAGTTCCCGGATTACTTGAAATCACAGCCCGGAGCAATCCAGATTAGTGGAACACATTACACCATCTCGATTGATGAGCAACAACTGAATCAATTTTTACATGTACAAGGACAGTTACCAGAATCATTTCAATTCAAATTTGCACAAAATCAATTGAGTATCCATGGCAAAGAAGGCAATTTAGATTTGGATATTACAGGTCATTACGAAATCGTGAATCAGCCTCAAAATGCAATCCAATTTTATGTAGACAAGCTTGTTTTTAATGGTCTGCAATTGCCTGATACTACCTGCCGGATGCTTGAAAACGAATTTGATCTTGGTTTTTATCCACAACAAATTATAGCTTATTTAAAAGCTACTGCTGTAACTACAGAACCACAACTCATGAAAATTCAGCTAGAGCTATCATTGAATTAATCGGCTAACATGTATGTACTGGATAGGCTAGATGTGAAAGGATTTTGTATATGATTAACGAAGCTGATATTTTAAAGCTATTCTAACTCTATACCGACATGGCTAGAGAATTATGTGCTTCTATGCAACAAGTGATTCCCGATCATCAAAAATCTTTGTTATCGAAGCCACTTACATCTACTAATTTCGAATGGTTGTTTGATCTTATTTATGATGTAGAGCCAACGGAGGAATTTGTGTTTTATTCGGATATGCAGTGGACATGGCATTGGCATGGTGAACATTGCTTATTCGAAAGTGAGCAAGGAACAATGATCGAAGCCAATATCTCTAATACAGACTTTGTAGATATCGCTTTTTTTAATCATTTTATCCAAAGTTATGATGGTGCTCAGTATGTATTGCAATCTATCGATCATCTGGATTTTAACTTTACTGCTAGTTTATTTGATCAATTTGTTGAAAAGAATCTTTTACATCAGCAAAATGGTACTGAATTTACTCTAGTGAATCCTTCAGATCATTAAGCCATATATTTACGAGTATAGTAATAGATAATAAACAAAAGACTCTACTGTGCTACTAATGCACAGTAGAGTCTTTGTTATAAAATAATAATGACGTTACAACAAATCAGCAGCCAGTTGAGCCAGTTTGGAACGCTCTCCTTTTTCCAGCGTAATATGACCACTGATTCCTTCTTGTTTGAAATGCTCTACGACATGCGTTAATCCATTGCTGATTGAATCGAGATAAGGATGATCTATTTGATCAGGATCGCCGACCAGCACAATTTTACTGCCTTCACCTACACGCGATACAATCGTTTTGACTTCATGACGGGATAGATTCTGAGCTTCATCAATAATAATAAATTGACCCGGAATAGAACGTCCACGAATATACGTTAAGGCTTCAACTTGAATACTACCCAGTCCCATCAAAATTTTGTCGATATCGCCTGCTTTTTTGGTATCAAATAAAAACTCTAAATTATCGTAAATCGGTTGCATCCATGGACGCAATTTTTCATCTTTCTCTCCAGGTAGATAACCAATATCTTTACCCATAGGCACAACAGGTCTCGCAATGAGTAGCTTTTTATATTTTTGTTCATCTTCTACTTTGGACAATGCAGCCGCTAAAGCAAGTAACGTTTTACCTGTTCCTGCTTTACCTGTAATTGTGACTAACGGAATATCATCATTTAGTAACAATTCTAGTGCCATTCTTTGCTGTGCATTACGAGCAGCGATTCCCCAGATTGGATCATTACTCAAAAATAAAGGTTCCAATTTGCTAGCATCTGCATTTACTTTAAGCAATGCAGATTTGGCACTACCCAATTCATCTTTTAAGATCACAAACTCATTGGCATAAAAAGAATGTTTGATATTTAGAGATTGGATAGGTAAATAGCGGTTACTATAAAATTCATCAATTACCGCAGGATGTACTGTTAAGGTGCTATATCCTGTATACATTTCATTAGGATCAGCCGCTCGATCAGAAAGATAATCTTCTGTATTAACACCCAATACATCTGCTTTGACTCTAACCAATACGTCTTTACTCACCAGCACGACTTGCGAGCGAGACAGTTGACTTGCTTCTTTTTCCTGTTCTTCTAATTCATAGTTCAAAGCTACTGCCAAAATACGATTATCGTTCGAAATTTCTCCAAACATATCTTGTACTTTAGCAAAGCTACGATGATTTAATTCTACACGTAACGTACCACCATTTTCTAAGTGGACTCCGTCATGTAAATATCCTGATTCTCTTAATGAATCAAGAGAACGTGAGATACTGCGGGCATTCCGTCCAATTTCATCTGCATTTCGCTTTTTAGAATCAATTTCTTCGAGTACGACTGCGGGTATAATAACATCATTTTCTTCGAAAGCAAAAATGGCATTTGGATCATGAAGAAGCACATTGGTATCCAGTACAAAAATCTTTTTCATCGAGAGTTCCCCCTTGAGTAGAAAGTCTTATGATCTCTGATGCCATTTACTTTATGGATAACTATGCTTATCCCTTCTTGATCAGCCAAGCCTCACCCTCCTCTTAATACACAAAAACCAGACGCTAAACAGCATCCGGTTTTTTATAAGATCATACACGTATAGACATACTCCATCAGACACCAGGGTACATAACAGTATAGAGCCTCTCCGGCACATACGTTCAACATATAGCATACGATCAAGCAACATGGATTCCTGCATCATCGAGACCTCCAATCACTGGCATGAATATACTGGTGTTTCTTCATTATAGCATAGGTCAAATTCATTTCAAATCTATAATCTGCTGACCCTTATTCGCTGTCTGTATGCAAAAAAAAGAGCCTTCGCCTGGGCGAAAACTCTATCATTTATTTCTACATTATAGTTCACTTTATTTATTACAAAATGAATATTATTGACTCGGTTTGCTTGTACTTGCTGGCTGATCAAATTGATCCGTATGCGTAGCTGTACCTGCTAATTCATCTTGTAGTGCTTTTTTAGCATTCGCTAACTCTGTTTCATTAATGTAGACATAAGGACTTTTCCAATCACCTGTTACTGGCATGTATTTGATATTCTGTTTCGGAATATCCCAATAGGTTGTCAGTAAGTTTTTAAATTGTTCGCCTTCAATATCAGTTTCCATATTTTTATCTACAGATTCGATAATAGAGCCCAATTTAGTCACACCGCTAAACGATTGAATTTTGTCTACAACAGCATTCAATACTTGGTTTTGGCGTTGGTTACGGCTAAAGTCGTCTGATCCTTGTGTACGAGGACTACAATTTGATTTACGGTAACGTACATAATCTAGAGAGTTTGCACCATTTAGATGTTGTTGACCGGTAGACAAATTAATATTCGTACCATCTGCTTTATCTACATAACACATTTTCATATCTACATTGATATCAATACCACCTACTGAATCGACAACATCCCGGAAACCCTGGAAGTTCAACACAGTTGTATACTCTACATCTACACCCAAATATTTACCAAGCAATGTTTTCATTTCACTCATCGCTAGATCTGTACCATCTTTTTTATCTTTCGCATAAAACTTCGGATAATAAGAGTTCAGTTTATTGGGAATATAACCTTCGAGTTGTAGGTACGTATCACGCGGCAAAGAAACAATCGTGGCTGATTTGGTATCTGGGTTCAGTGTAGCTACCATAACAACGTCTGTTAATCGTGTTCCTGTTTCTTGACGATAATCAGTTCCCAAAAGTGCCATCGTAATCGGTTTTACTTTTGCTGATTTTTCAGGAGCGACAGGTTGACTAATAACAGTACCGCCACTATCTTTTGGACCTACACCATTAAACATACCTTGAACCTGATAATATAAATATCCTGCATAAGCCATAACTCCTACAATTGCCAAAAGAACAACGATCAGCAAAATCTGCATAAATCGTTTAAAGCCACTGGCCTTTTTCTTTTGCTTTTTTTTGGGATTAGGATTACCGGATTTTTGTGTTTTGGATTTGGTTCCTGCACGCGGCGGAAGCCCACCTGTTGTCGTACTCATTGCTCTCAACACCTGTTCCATCATTTTAGATAATGAAGTTATAGTCTTCAATTATGTTGCCTTATCATACGTTCAGCTTATGCATCTTAGTATGTAGTGGCATGTACTGTTGTCATCCGGTCAATACAAGATTGACCGGATATCCAAACAGTATTTAACCTGTTGAAACAGGTACTTAAGCGCAGTGGTCTATCCAACAATATATGATATTACGATTGCATTGCAGATTTACGTTGTTTTTCCGCACGTTCGCGCTCACTCTTATTCAAAATCTTTTTACGCATACGAATTGATTTTGGAGTGATTTCACAATACTCATCTTCGTTCAAATATTCCAAAGCTTGCTCTAGAGAGAAGCTACGAGGAGTTTTCATTTTAACTGTATCGTCTTTTGTTGCAGAACGAACGTTAGTTAATTGTTTTTCTTTACAAATGTTAACAACAATATCGTTATCACGAGTATGCTCACCAACGATCATACCTTCGTAAATTTCAGCACCTGGCTCAAGGAACAAAGTACCGCGATCTTCAACAGACAAGATACCGTACAAAGTTGAAGAACCACTTTCACTTGAAACCAATACGCCTTCATGACGTCCGCCTACTTGACCAGCAGCAACTGGACCATAGCTATCGAATGAATGGTTCATAATTCCGTAACCTTTAGTCAATGTTAAGAAGTATGTTCCGTATCCGATCAAACCACGAGCAGGAATCAAGAATTCTAAACGAACTTGACCACTACCATTGTTAATCATATTTACCATCTCAGCTTTACGTGAACCCAAGCTCTCCATAACTGCGCCCATGCTTTCTTCAGGCAAATCAATTAGTAGATGCTCGATAGGCTCCATACGTTTACCATCGATTTCACGTACGATAACTTCTGGTTTGGATACTTGCAATTCGTAACCTTCACGACGCATATTTTCGATCAAGATACCAAGGTGAAGTTCACCACGACCAGATACGATATAAGCATCAGGGCTATCTGTTTCGTCTACACGTAGACTTACGTCTGTTTCTAATTCTTTGAACAAACGGTCACGAAGACGGCGAGAAGTTACCCATTTTCCTTCGCGTCCAGCAAATGGACTGTTGTTTACAAGGAAAGTCATTTGCAATGTAGGCTCATCAATTTTAAGAACCGGCAATGCTTCTGGGTTTTGTGGATCAGCAATCGTTTCACCGATATTGATGTCTTTAATACCAGCGATAGCAATAATATCACCAGCACCAGCTTCTTCGATCTCAATACGTTTTAGACCTTGGAAACCAAACAATTTCTCAATACGAGCTGTTTTCTTTTGGCCTTCACGGTTAATAACTGTTACCGATTGACCTTGACGGATAACACCACGGTTAACACGACCTACCGCAATACGACCCAAATATTCGTTATAGTCCATCAATGTAACCAAGAATTGCAATGGCTCATCGATTTTCTCTTTTGGTGAAGGGATATGTTCGATAATTGTTTCGTACATAGCTTGCATCGTTTCGTCTTGTTTTTCTGGATCAAGACTAGACGTACCATTCAAAGCAGAAGCGTAAACAACCGGGAATTCCAATTGCTCGTCACTTGCACCAAGTTCAATAAATAGATCCAATACTTCATCAATAACTTCTGTCGGGCGAGCAGCAGGACGGTCAATTTTGTTTACGACAACAGTAGGAGTCAAATTTTGCTCCAATGCTTTACGCAATACAAATTTAGTCTGAGGCATACAACCTTCATAAGCATCAACAATAAGAAGTACTCCGTCTACCATTTTCATGATACGTTCTACTTCACCACCAAAGTCGGCGTGACCCGGTGTATCCACGATATTGATTAAATAGTCTTTATACGTAATAGCTGTATTTTTTGCAAGAATCGTAATACCGCGTTCACGCTCCAGATCATTAGAATCCATCGCACGCTCCTGTAAAGTCTCGTGATCCCGGAAAATACCTGACTGTTGCAACAATTTGTCCACTAGCGTTGTTTTACCATGGTCAACGTGGGCAATGATTGCGATATTGCGAATTTGTTCTCTTGATTGCATAAATTTCTCCAAATCCTCTCCATAAAAGGAGCGTCGGTCAACTAAGCCGACGCTCTACTATTTGTTAACACAGTGTTCAAAAAATCGGCATCCATAATCTTGCTTATTATAATTATACGTCATTGTTGCTATAAATCAAGCAAATTCGCATTTTATTACCAACCTGTTTTTGAATTACTCCGGCTAGCTAGTATCCATAATCCAGATAAGATCAACAGTAGCGCAATAAAATAAAAAGCAAAATTTCCTAATAAACTAAAAATAAGCAGAATTACTGATAACCAAGTAAGTGCAATTGAAGCAAAACCAACGTTGCGTGATACTGGTGAGGCTGCACATACATAATACTCATACATTCCTATAGAGACTCCCAAAATAAGCACAGGCCATAGATGTCCCATGAGCCACCATCCCCAAGTATTGCAAAGGAAGAATAAGGCTCCATATACTGTAAGTATTCCAGCCGGAATCAATACAATAGCAGGTGCACTACGGCTAAAATACAGTAATTGTAATATAATACCTGGCAAAAGAATCGCCAGTGGCCAGAAAATATGACCAATAAAACTGAATACGCCCAATTTGCCAAGTAGGATAATCAAACCTGCACATACAATAAACAGTCCGATTAACCCTTGATTACGATTGGTCATTCCAGCTTCCTCCTTCATCGATCTGTCCCTATTTATATCGGTTTTCATTTTGGCATCATGAAGATATAAAAGGTAATCTAATCTTCTTTAAAACCAATCTTCATTTATAGCAGTAGAAGCAAGCTGTAAAGGGCTTCCTGCTTCGATCGTTAACACTTCCGTCTGCTCTACAGCACGTTCAATCATCGGCTCCAGTTCCAAAAACGATTCTACTTTTTCAATAATTCTCAAATTGGGATTGGTTGTCGGTGATTTCGGGATAAATAGTGTACAGCAATCTTCATAAGGCAAAATCGATAAATCATATGTGCCGATTTCTTTGGCAATTTGAATAATCTCATCTTTACCTGTCATGACTAACGGACGCAAAATCGGTAACTCTGTAGCACGTTCGATAGCGTTCATACTGGATAATGTCTGACTGGCTACCTGACCCAAGCTTTCCCCGGTGATCAAAGCTAATCCTTTTTGCTGTTCAGCGATCTTAGTCGCAATCCGTAACATCGCCCGGCGCATCAATGTAATCATTAAATTATCTTGTCCTGTAGTCGTAAAAGCGGTCTGTATCTCTGTAAAAGGTACCACATGCAATTTGACGACTCCTGCATATCCTGCTAATACACGCGTAAGATCGACGACTTTTTCTTTAGCACGTTCACTGGTAAACGGATAACTATGAAAATGAATACATTCTACTTCAAGTCCGCGGCGCATCGATTGCCATCCTGCGACAGGGCTATCTATCCCTCCAGAAAGAAGCAACATCGCTTTACCATTACTTCCGCGCGGGAAGCCACCTACTGCTGGAATCAATTCACTATAAATATAAGCCGCTCCATCTCGAATCTCTACTCGTAATTCAATCTGTGGTTGTCTTACGTCGACTTTGAGTAATGGATATGCACGTAATACAGGTGAACCTACCAAATGATTCATTTCTTGCGATGAATGAGGGAACTCTTTCCAGACTCGCTTCACAGATACTTTGAATGTAGTAAGTTGGTCAATATGTTGCTCTCCGATTAATTCAATAGCAGCTGCAATAATGTCATCCAATTGAGGCAATGTCTGCTTGACTGGAATAATATCCATAATGCCAAATACATTTTTTAACACTTGAATTAACGCTTCTACCGATTCTCCACCTGTTTCCACATACATTCTACCGTATTCACGACGAACATGCGCTTTAGGATAAGGACGTAAAACCGCACGTACATGTTCTGAAATTGTTTTTTCAAATCTGGATCTATTTTTACCTTTGAGTGTAATTTCACCTAATCTTAAAATCAAACGATCTATATTTTGCATACTTAACGGGTTCTCCTCTCCAATGGGCGAAGCTGTGTAACAGTCTGACGAAGCGCTGTGATTAAATGTTCAATATCTTGATTTGTATGTTGATCGCCCAAGCTGATCCGTATTCCACTTGCAGCATGTTCTCGCGTGATCCCCATCGCTACTAATACACGACTTGGTTCAGCTTTACGGGAAGAACAAGCAGACTGTGTAGATACGATACAACCCTGCTGTTCTAGACTATGCAATATTACTTCCGATTTCATACCGGGATAACAGAAATGAATAATATGCGGTGATGCGATAGCAGGATTCGTTAACACTAGTCCATCTATCGCTTGAATTTCTGTTTTTAACAATTGGCTAAAAGCAGTTAATCGTTCTGCTAGTGTATATTGTTCTGTTGCTGCTAGACGTAGCGCCTTGGTCATGCCTACGATACCGGCTACATTTTCTGTACCCGAGCGATAGCCATTTTCTTGTCCACCACCTGCCAGTAATGGAAAAAGTTCAGTCCCTTGTTTGATATATAATAATCCAGTTCCTTTGGGACCTCTTATTTTGTGAGCAGATAAGCTATATAGATCGATATTCCATTTTGCTAATACTACAGGCAATTTGCCGAATCCTTGTACACCATCGACATGCATCAGTGTACGAGGTTGTACTTTTTTCAGCCATTCTGATACTTGTTGCACAGGTTGAACAGCGCCTGTCTCATTATTCACATGCATCATACTGACTATAATCGTATCTGCTCGTAAAGCATTCTGAATATCTTCCAATAATACAATGCCGTCAGGTGCAGGATCGATATAACTAATTTCAAATCCTATCTGCTCCAATTGACGACAACACTCATACACAGAAGGATGCTCAATACTCGTAGTAATAATATGTCCCTGTGTACGTCCGCCACGCATCGCTGCTCCTTTCAGAGCAAAGTTATTACTTTCTGTAGCGCCTGATGTCCAAATAATTTCGTTTGGTTTGACTCCAAGTAGTTGAGCAGTGACTTCTTTGGCATGTCGAACCAATCGGTCTGCTTCTTCTCCATATTGATGTAAAGAAGATGGATTGCCAAAATGCTTTTCCATAATCTCAGCCATCGATCGTATCACTTCAGGATAAGGAGGAGTCGTAGCGGCATAATCAAAATATTTCATCATTTGTTCCTCCCGTTCCTATACTATTGGCTTAATGTGTAGCTATCCAACTATCGTTCTATCAAAAAAAGATCAAAAAACGGAACCTACGCTCCGCTTTTTGATCTATCTCATATTGATATATCGTACTCATATATGATGATCAAATCTCTATATCGCTAAAACGTTCGTGTACTATTATACCATGTACTTAGGTACTATGAACGTTAATTATGATTATAATTCGTATTTGGCTTGAGCATTTTCAATCTTACCAATATAGCGCTGTGTTTCTTTTGGCAATTGGCTTAATTTCGCCATTAATTCTTCGTCATTTGAGATACCCAAACGTTGTAATCGACCTGGGCCTGCATTGTACGCGGCAAGGGCTGTTTTCACATTACCATCATAACGCTTGATCTGATAAGACAAATATTTGGTACCGCCATCTATATTTTGCGCCGGATCAAAAGAGTTGCTTACTCCCAGACCAGCAGCTGTTCCGTCCATTAATTGCATTAATCCTTTTGCTCCTGCGGAAGAACCTGCATTCGGATTAAAAGAAGATTCGGTATCAATAACAGCTTTGATCAATGATTCAGAGATACCGTATTTGCTACTAGCTGCACTGATTAAATCGTTATAAGCTGTTGGTTTACTCGCACCTGTACCTGTTGCTGCAATAGCAGAAGAAGGATCTGCTCCTCCAATACCTGCTGTGCCTGTAGATGGAAGTGGTGTATTCACTTTAGCCGTTGTTGTAGATGTACTAGGATCGACAGGAGCCAGTTGATCAAATTGATACCACGGGTCACTTTGTCCTGCACCACTTGTTGCATACGTATTGCCTGTAACAGAACTTGAATCTACATCTCCGACACTTGCAGCAGAAGGCAACACACTGGCAAGACTCACTGGATTTATATTAGAACCTTTTGTTTCAGCCGTTGTTCCTATATTTTGTTGCAACATCATATCAAATAATTTGCTACTATCATCGGTATTGGCTGTCAATTGGTCTGCACTACCTACACCAGAAGTATTCAAATATTTTAGTTCTATTAACTGTTTTGCCACTTTTGCATCAATTTGCATTCTGCTCGTGACTCCCATCTATATAATGTATTCCATCGCCGTTATCTATATGCTATCTATACTATTGATTATAGTTGTAAAAGGATGCCTATTCTATAAGAAACAATACTCATAACTGCCTCTTCCTATCAAAATAGGAACAATCTCCTTTTGTCTTGGTGATTATGGTCAGAACCTATCTCTAAATTAGTCTCTATAATACTTTTCGTCCAAAAAGCTATTTTTGTGAATAACAGCTTTATTAATTTTTTAAAATTAAAGTCTCATTAGATTTTTATCAAGTTCTACAATTATGTTTTTTAATTCCATTGTTAAGATATAAAATGACGTTTTACTTTGCTTCATCATTTCCACCCTTTATATGTAATATTTTATATCATTTATCGTTATATTATATATGTACACAAATAAAAAGATGCCCTTCAAGGACATCTTTTTTTAGTATTTCGTATCTAACAAAAATTAAGCGTGACGTTGGTTCATACGACGTTGAGTTAAATAATCACTTTCGTAGTAAGCTAGATCATCGCGTAATTCTTCGTAAATTTTTGTGATTTCTAAAATAATGTCTCTAACCGGTTTGACAGGAGTCTGACGGAAACGAATCGCTTCCTGACCTGTATAAGCATAACGTCCATCTTCAGAGTAGCACTCATTTTTGGGATAAAAAAAGCTATTGATACAATGGTGATACGCATTATAAAGTGCTTTTTCTGCAAAATCCATATCGAAATTCGCACGACGGATCACTACACCTAATTTTTCGTAAGAAACTTCGGAAAACACAAGCAAATGACGTAAATCGGACAAAAATCCTTTGTAGAAAGCAACACTATCGACACCATTTTCAGCTGTCAATGCTTGTAAAGAGTATTCGTTTAAGAACTCTTCCATCTTCTCAATTGCTGGTTTCAATTTTTCCCTAGTGCTTTCACTTAACTTTTGGACATTCGCTGCTAACATGTCTGTAGCTCCCCCTTAAAATTGGTTCCTTAGAGACTGGGATGTGTCTTGAGAAAGACAACATTACCCTGATTTTTAATTACAATCCTACCATAAAATTAATACTTATGGTATCTCTGATGTGTACAAAATCTTCTTAACTTCATTTTAACCACTTTTTAAATATTAAAAACGTTAGCTTGTGAAACGGAATCTCATTAATATTCCCATCCATGAATGGTTTATTATCATATACATTACTTCGATTTTTACAAAGAAGCAAGTTTGTTAGAAGTAAGCACCATTTGATCGCATCAAAAAGCGGCGTGCTCTCCAAAGATGGAAAGACACACCGCCTTCTTCCAGCGGATATACAACCGGTACAGAGTGTCTATCTCTCTATATCGGACTATGATAAATGCTTATGAATGGTATTCTGTCAGACATACAAAAAAAGTAGCGTTAGTGGGGAAAGCTTCTCGTAAGCCGGGTTCTGTGCCTTTTGTGGTTCAGACGGGAACTACCCTCCCACTTTAGGCGACAATCATCTATCTAGGCCAAACATTACTGTTTGGCTCCAGCGACCAACCTCGATACACCTCGGGCAAAGGCTGCTTTTCCGAAGAAAAGCTGTATCTCTTTAGGTCTTGCTCCAGATGGGGTTTACCAGGAACGAAGTCACCAGCGTTCCTCGGGGTCTCTTACACCCCGGTTCCATCCTTACCTGTGCATAATTTCCGAAGAAATCAGCCATCGGCGGTCCATTTCTGTGGCACTATCCTTCAACTCGCGCTGACTGGATGTTATCCAGCACCCTGCCCTGTGGAGCCCGGACTTTCCTCCCGTGACGATAAGTCACCGGCGATTGTCTGTTTAGCTTTCCGCGAACGCAACACTTCACATTATATAATTATTCTATAAGAGTGTAAAGCATACATTACACTTTTTAAAAGTTCTCATTACAAAAATGCAGATTTGATTGTATTCTCTAGCTATTTCGATGTATTTTGTACAGTATATGTTGTAAAGCACAAGATAATTAACATAAAGGGATACGGTCTCAAATCTTTACATACAAAGATTAATATAGCTTTTGTACCCCATTACATTTTACACAAACTGAAAAGGTTCAGTATCAATCGTAGAAGCATGTACTTGTGTATCGTATTTATCTGCTTCCAAACGCTTACGAATCACTTCAGCCAGTCCTGACTTCATAATCTTCTCTGTATTATGACCCGGATCAATAATCGCTATGCCAGCCATTAACGCATCCTGAGCGGTATGATAATCGATATCTCCAGTAACAATCACATCTGCGCCTTTGAACAACGCTTGATTGACATAACGACTACCTGATCCTCCAAGCACAGCTGCTTTTTTGATCGTGCGGTTAAGATCACCTGTGACACGTACAATCGGTACATCTAATCCTTGTTTGACTGTATCTACAAATTGAGCAAGACTCACTGGAGCATCTAATTTACCGACACGACCTAATCCATAGACTTTACCGCTATCTGCCAAAGGATATAGATCATATGCTACTTCGTCATACGGATGAGACTTAATCAGTGCTTGAACAATTTTATTCCGTAGACTGGAAGGAACAACTGTTTCTAATCGGATTTCAGAGACAGATTCTAATTTACCTGTAGTGCCTATGTAAGGCTCACTGCCTTCTTCTGGTTGAAAAGTACCTGTCCCTTCTGAAGTGAACGTGCAATGGCTGTAATCTCCAATATGACCGCCACCCGCAGCAGTTATCGCATGGCGTACCCCTTCTACATGAGAAGCTGGCACAAATGTTACTAATTTGAATAATGAATCAGTAGACGTCTGTTCGATAGGAACTGTATGACGAAGCCCTAGAGCATCAGCCATCCAATCATTGACTCCGCCTTCTGCAATATCCAGATTGGTATGACTAATATAGACAGCAATATCATGCTTGATAAGCTTTTCATATAATTTGCCCATCGGTGTACTGGTATTAATACTTTTGAGCGCACGGAAAATGATGGCATGATGCGCAATAATCAAATCTACATCAAGCGCAATCGCTTCATCCACGACTTCATCAGTCACATCAAGAGCAACCAGAATATTGCGAATATCTTTTTGAAGTGTTCCTAATTGCAGACCGATACGATCATCAGGTACAGCAATACTTTTAGGTGCAAATTGCTCCATATATTGAATTACAGTTTGTCCTTTTGCAAGCATAATAGAACCTCCTTCACCGTTTGCAGCTGTTGCCGAAACACAGCCGATTTAGCTTGTGCTTCTTCATTTTCAGATTTACCTGTGGAAGCAGCTACTTTTTCAAGCTTATGGATTTCTTGAGACCATTTATATTGAAAAATGGAAGACCCTTCTTGGATCAAATACGGCCCAAAACGCAACAAACTATCTCGATCCACATCATAATCATGTGCCTGATTGGTCTCACTATGAGAAGTTAACGTTATGCCTTTATACAATTGTTGATTCATTTCTACTGCATCAGGTAAACGATCTGCTGTCAAAATCTCATAAATACGTCCGTCTTCTTCTAAAATTTGCTCATGACTCAAATACCAATTATGTTCTAACAACCAGCGACGTACATTTTCTTCGCCGACATTAGGTTGAAGAATAAGGCGCTGTACTCCTTCTAACTTATCCAGTCCTTCAGATAAAATAGAGACGATCAATACACCACCCATACCGGCAATAGTCACTACATCTACTTCACCTGGCTGGATCACAGCAAGTCCGTTGCCTAATCTTACATTGATCTTTTCTTTCAGCCCTGCTTCATTAACCTGACGCTGAGCCGCATCGCGAGGACCTACATTGACTTCCCCTGCGATTGCTTCTGTAATCATTCCTTTACGCATAGCAAAAACAGGCAAAAGGGCATGATCGGAACCAATATCCGCCAACCGGCTTCCTGTCGGAATTTGCTCTGCAATTTTTGTTAATCGTGTTGATAATTTCATGCAGCCACCCACGCTATCCATTTTTTTCGAAGTACAAATAAAATAATACATATTAAAGCTACTTTGACCATACAAAATAATGCAAAAGCTTCTGGCATCTGTCCACGCAGAAACACTTCATCAATTTCAGGCATAAACCAGACAGCCAGACTGGTTGTAAAATAAACAGCCGCCAATTTTTTACCACGATGATGCACAAGCCAGCAAAACCACATTAATAACAAACTAATAGGTAACCACAGCCCTTGTAACATCAACCATGAAGCTACAGGTTTAACCTGAGCAAAGAAACCTGCGTACAGTAATACAAAAGCACCAAACCCTATATACAATAACACAGGGCTCGAAATAATATAACCGAGTATACACCAAATGAGCGCACAACCCAAAACCAATAGCGTTATAAATACACGTTCATCCATACCATGCTCACGAATTAAAAAGATGCCTAACCCTAGCATCAACAGACTACCTATCGCTAGTAAAAAGGCTGATGCCAGTGAATTGCGTGTGCGTAAACGAATTCCGCCAGTATAACATAAAGCAGTAAATAACGGGATACATACCAACTGCACTAAAAATGGAAACGTAGCAAAATACAGAATAGTTAAACAAATAAAACAGACTACAATAAATGTAAAAATCCATGTCCGAATATTTCCTTGTTTTAACGAGTTCATCGATAGTACTTTTTTGTCACCACGTTCTTGGTCCACATCATACAAATTCATTAAAAAATCGCAATAATGCCCTGGAAGTAAGCGATTTTCACGCCAGTATTCAATTTCATCTAAAATAACTTCCCGTTTCCCCCGATCCACGACTTTCCCACTCCCTATTCATCACTAGGCAATTGCTTGATCCACGCTCTGCCAGCCGATTGAAACCGTTTATTGGATACTTGTATACAGCTATATTTTTTATTATAGCGTGTTCTGTTCTTCTATAGTTATATATCGCTTAATTGAAGCCAAAAGTAAACCCCTTACATCATACATATGTAAAAAAGAAAGCGTGCTACTTTAAAAAGAATGACACTATTATATAAAAAAAGAGACCTTACCGCTATAAGCAGAAGGTCTCTTACTATCATTCTATTCTAAGAAGTCTTTCAGACGTTTGCTACGGCTTGGATGACGAAGCTTACGAAGTGCTTTTGCTTCAATCTGACGAATCCGTTCACGCGTAACACCAAATACTTTACCTACTTCTTCAAGCGTTCTTGTACGTCCATCGTCTAGACCAAAACGTAGACGAAGAACATTTTCTTCACGCTCTGTTAAAGTATCCAATACATCTTCCAACTGTTCTTTTAACAATTCATAAGCAGCAGCATCTGCTGGAGCCAAAGCATCTTGGTCTTCAATAAAGTCTCCCAAGTGAGAATCATCTTCTTCACCGATAGGCGTCTCTAAAGAAACAGGTTCTTGAGCAATTTTCATAATCTCACGAACTTTTTCGACACTTAGTTCCATTTCAGCAGCAATTTCTTCCGGTGTAGGTTCGCGTCCTAATTCTTGTAGCAATTGACGGGATACCCGGATTAATTTGTTGATCGTTTCTACCATATGCACAGGAATACGAATCGTTCTTGCCTGATCGGCAATCGCGCGTGTAATCGCTTGACGAATCCACCATGTTGCATACGTACTGAATTTGTATCCTTTAGTATGATCGAACTTCTCAACTGCTTTGATCAGACCCATATTTCCTTCTTGGATCAAATCAAGGAACAGCATTCCACGTCCTACATAACGCTTAGCGATACTTACCACGAGACGTAAGTTAGCTTCAGCCAATCTACGTTTTGCTTCTTCATCTCCATCTTCAATACGTTTAGCCAATTCCACTTCATTATCTGCTGATAATAGAGGAACACGACCGATTTCTTTCAAATACATACGAACAGGATCATTAATCTTGATTCCTGGTGGAAGAGCAAGATCATCGTCGAAATTAAATTCGCTATCAGAACTTTCACGATCTGTATTCGAACGCATCGTAATTTCTTCGTCGCCTTCATTGACAACCTCGATGCCCATATCACCTAATTGTTCGTAAAACTCATCAATTTGCTCGGAATCCTGGTCAAATGGAGCCAGTCTTTCCATAATATCTTTGTAATTCAGAGAGGATCTTTTTTTGCCGACCTCTATTAGTTGTTCTTTTACCTGGTCTAATGTTAATTCAGTTTCTAATTCAGTATGCTGATCGTTCGCCATCTTTCGACTCCCTCCTCCCTAGAACTATCCGTACAAGACAATTACTGTCTTTCTAGGGCGATAATCTCACTTGCAATTTGTGCAGCACGTAAAAAATCACCTGATTTTTCAACGCGTAGCATTTCTTCTCTTTTTTGCTCTAATTGTTTCTGTTGTGGAAACTTTTTGATCTGTTGAATACAGTCTTGCAAAACCTGCGTACTGTCACCATGAGGTGTATCCATCATCAGGATTGAAGTCGCTGTTTTTTCTAACCGATCATCCTGAAGCGACGAAATAAATCGGCTTACATCGGGTGGCTTACCTTGTGCATAATAAGCATAAATATAGGAAGCAATCGCAGCATGATCAGCAATATTAAAAGCATCTCCCAAATGTTCTGATACATAAGTTGCTGCTTCAGCATCTTGTAGCATCATCGCAATCAGACGACGCTCTGCCGCATGATAAGCCGGTAACAGAGTAGGCGTGCCCTGAGCTTTTCTTGAGTTACCGCCTGTAGAACTACGATTTCCATTTTGTCCTTGCGGACGAGTCCTATTCAGGGTTTGGCGCATTAAGTTACAATCTTGCTTAAGACTTTCAAGCGATACGCCTACCTCGGTAGATAACTCTCTAAGGTATACTTCTCGCTCTGTCGGTGAAGAAAGCTGAGCAATCACTTTTAATGCTTCTTGAGCATAGGACGCTTTGCCATCTTCTTCTAACAAGTTGTAATTTCGTTTTACATAAATAAGCCTGAATTTGGTTGTCGACACCGCTCCATCAATCACTTGGCTTGCAAAACGTTCCGCCCCATATGTTTTGATATACTCATCTGGATCAAGCCCATTTTGCAATAAAGCGATCTTGACGCGCATGCCTGCTTCTTCCAAAATAGGAATACTTTTGAGTGCTGCTGCTTGCCCGGCATTATCACCGTCATAGCAAATCACTACTTCTTCTGTGAGTGTTCTCATCAACGAAGCATGATTTTCAGTAAGCGCTGTGCCCATTGTCGCTACACTATGTTGTACCCCCGCATCCCATGATGCAATCACATCACCGAAACCTTCCATCAATACCAGTTGCCCTTGCTTGCGAATAGCTGACTTGGCAAGATTGAGATTATAGAGAGTTCGACTTTTGTTAAATAAACGACTCTCCGGTGAATTGAGATACTTGGGTTGCCCTTCTCCCAAGATTCTACCTGCAAATGCAATAATCCTGCCACTGCGGTTCATAATTGGAAACATGACTCGCCCGCGAAACCGATCTACATATCCAGAGCCATCTTGTTTGGAAGAAAGCAACCCGCCTTTTTCCATTTCTTTGAGATCAAAAGAGCGCTTTTCAAAAAATTGAACTAGCGTATCCCAACGATCAGGCGCATAGCCAATTTGAAATTGATCAATCAGCTTATCCCCGAATCCACGGGCACGTAAATATTCCATTGCTGGTTTGCCATGTTCCGTATTTTTCAAAAGGTAATGAAACAACTTCGCTGTCCATTCATGAGCTTGTAATAAACGCTCAAGTTCTTGATCACGAGGAGCCACGCCACCGCCTTTACCATCCTGGAAAGGAATATGTGACTCTTCTGCCATCAACTTCACAGCTTCTGGAAATGAAAGCCCGTCAATTTCCATTCTGAACTTGATCGCATTGCCACCTGCGCCACAACCATAACAATAAAAGATCTGTCGATCAGGTGTCACTGTAAACGAAGGCGTCTTTTCGGAATGAAATGGACAGAGGCCTTTCATATATTTCCCCTGTTTGGTCAAATGAACATATTTGCCTACCGTATCAACAATGTCATTGTGCTGAAGTACAGCTTCAATAACCTCGTCAGGAATACCACCATTATGTCCGGTGCTCATTGCTACCACCTTCATCTCTTTTCACACGATACATAATATTCGATAACTAGGAGTCGATCTCCTGCAAATTTGTTAAAAGTTTTGTTAATTGCATCTGAAAATTTTTCTTATCTTCTGTTGTTAAAGGCTTAGGGCCCTTACCATACTTACCACTACGACGTGCTTTGGCTTGTGCATGACGACGTGCTAACAGAAATTCTATATTGTCTTTATCAAATTCCATTCCGCGAAAAGAAAGGATACGACATTGCTTGGCAAGCGCAATTGTCGCCAAACCATAATCTTGCGTAATCACAATATCTCCTGGACGTACATGATTCACAATATAGAGATCAGCACTCTGATCACTACGATCCACTTGCACCACAGATACGCCTTCTTCGGCATATATCTTATGATCAAAAGAAGACACCATTAATACAGGTGTATGAAACATTCGTGCAGTCTCAGCAATTTCTGCTTTGACAGGACAAGCATCTCCATCCACCACTATCGTACGCGGGTGGAATGGCTTGTTACTTTCCAATGTCCATCCCCCCTCTCATTGGGACTTCATGTGGAGCATACGTTCGTTTATAAAAGTAGAAAATACGGAACGACAAGACATAAATGTCGTCGTTCCGTATAGCTGTATTTAGTCGTTCATTTAAAGTTATATCCAGAGTGCACGTTGTCTTTCTTTTATTTAACCAGCTTCGAGAAGTCTGCATAACTACGAATATCTTGATCTACTGCTGCTAATAAAGCAAGACGATTTTCTCGTACTGCTTCATCTTCAGCCATAACCATCACCTGATCAAAAAAGGCAGTGATTGCTGGACGTAAAGAAGATAATAACGCTAATGCTTCTGCTGTACGATTCGCTGTTAGCAGTGTACGATACTCTGTTGTTGCAGCTTGCCATGAAGCGTATAATTCACGTTCTGCTGGCTCTACAAACAATGCAGGTTGTACAGCAACACCAGAAGATTTAGCTGCAAGATTAGAAACACGTCCAAAAGACTCGATCGTCAACTTGAAGTCTGGCGTATGTTGAACTACTTTCATTAAATCATGACCACGAGCAACAACAGAACCAATATGATTAAATCCTGATGCGATCACTGCATCAACCACATCATAACGAAGATCTTCAGACAACAGTTTTTTTACACGAAGTCCGAAGAAGTCATATAGTTCTATACGTATTATATCGCAAGAACGTTTCATATTCCTTAAATTTTGATGAATATTTAACGCGATATCAAATAATTGCTCTAATGTTAGTGATAATTGGTGCTCAAGTAAGATTTGCACGATTCCTGCTGCTTGACGACGAAGTGCATATGGATCTTGTGAACCGGTAGGAATAATACCGATTGAGAAACAACCTACAATCGTATCTAGCTTATCGGCAATACTGACAAGTGCTCCGGTTAATGATGCTGGAGAAGCTTCGCCTGCAAAACGTGGTTGATAATGTTCAAAGATCGCGCGCGATACTTCTTCACTTTCCCCAGCTTTGCGTGCATAATCTTCACCCATAACCCCTTGCAATTCAGGGAATTCATAGACCATTTGAGTAACCAGATCGAATTTACAAATATCTGCTGCCCGGCTAACAGCTATTGCTTGCTCAGGCGTCACATGAAGTTGTAGCGCTAATTGATCTGCAATTTGACGAATGCGACGTACTTTATCGCCTACTGTTCCGATCTCTTCATGGAACACAATATTTTCTAACTTGGCAAGTGCTGTATCGATCTGTAACTTCTGATCTTCTTCATAAAAGAATTTGGCATCAGACAGACGAGCACGTAGTACTTTTTCATTTCCTTTAGCGATAATGTCTAGAGAGCGATTATCACCACTACGTACAGTGACAAAATAAGGCAACAATTGACCTGCTTCATCCAGCACAGGGAAATAACGTTGGTGTTCACGCATCGAAGTAATCAATACCTCTTGCGGAATATTCAAAAATGCAGGATCAAATGATCCGTACAATACAGTTGGTGTTTCTACAAGGAAAAGGACTTCTTCTAGCAAATCTTCTTTGACATCGATATGCCAATTTTTTTCACTAGCTAAATGAGCGATCTGTGCACTAATCATCGCTTCACGTTCTTCGATATCAGCAATAACATGTTGCTGGCGAAGAGCTTCCAAGTATAACGTCGGCTCAGCAATTTCAGTCTCGCTACCTAAGAAACGGTGACCACGTGTGATGCGTCCTGTGTGTACACCTGTAATTTCAAAGTCAATCACATCATGTCCCCATAGTGCAACGATCCATTTAATCGGACGTACAAATTTGAAATCATGAGTACCCCAACGCATATTTTTAGGGAAAGTCATCGTTGTAATGATATTGCGTAACGCTTCAGCTACAATACTTTCTGTGCTGATACCGACACTGCTTTTTTGAGCGTAAATATATTCAACACCACTTAATTCACGGAAGGTGAATGTTTCTGGATCTACGCCTTGACTACGTGCAAATCCAAGTGCTGCTTTACTCCAAGTGCCTGTCTCATCTTGAGCAATTTTGCGAGAAGGGCCTTTCACTTCTTCGTTGATATCTTCTTGCTTTTCAGCGACATCTTTGATCCAGACTGCAAGGCGACGCGGTGTTGCAAATGCTTTGGCTTCTCCATGAGTCAATCTGGAATCGTCCAACCATTTTACTGTTTTGTCCAACAATTGATTCATCGCTGCACGTAAAAAGCGTGCCGGTACTTCTTCTAGTCCAATCTCAAGCAATATGTCTTTTGCCATGATTATGCATCTCCTTTCTTCAACATCGGGAAGCCTAACTTCTCACGCTCTTCTAGATACGTCGCTGCGACTTGACGTGCCAGGTTACGAACACGAGTCAGATATCCAGTACGTTCGGTTACACTGATCGCTCCGCGAGCATCTAATAAGTTGAATGTATGGGAACATTTCAATACATAGTCATAAGCAGGGAATACCAAATTCTGATCCATCGCACGCTTCGCTTCTTGCTCATACGTACTGAACAGATTAAGCAACATCGCTACATCTGAAACTTCAAACGTATACGTAGAATGTTCTACTTCAGGTTGATGGAATACATCACCATACGTAATGCCATTTACCCATTCAAGATCAAATACATTTTCTTTATCTTGAATATACGAAGCCAGACGCTCCATACCATAAGTGATTTCAACAGCAACTGGATTTGTTTCAATACCACCAACTTGTTGGAAATACGTAAATTGAGTAATCTCCATACCATCTAGCCATACTTCCCAACCTAGACCTGCACAGCCTAGTGATGGATTTTCCCAGTTATCTTCTACAAAACGGATATCATGGTCTAATGGATTGATGCCTAATTCTTTGAGACTATCCAGATACAATTCTTGAATATTATCCGGTGAAGGCTTGATAATCACTTGGAATTGATGATGCTGGTATAAACGGTTAGGATTCTCACCATACCGACCATCTGAAGGACGACGGGAAGGTTCTACATACGCTACATTCCACGGCTCAGGTCCGATTGAACGTAGGAATGTCATCGGATTCATTGTTCCTGCACCTTTTTCAGTATCATAAGGCTGTACAATAATACAGTTCTGCGCTGCCCAGAAATTTTGCAGTGTCAAAATCATTTGCTGGAAATTCATTGACATTACTCCTTTATCTTCATAGTTAATTAATCGATCTGCTGAATATGTATAATCTGCATCGCACGCAAAAAACTCCCGTTCCTACGCCTGATGTACAGACATAGGGACGAGAGTTGTATTCCCGCGGTTCCACCCTATTTGAAGACATTTGCATGCCATCCACTTTTCTATTCAGCTCATATGCTCGCGGATGCCATTGGGCACATGCTCGTCATCAGGCTCACACCATCCCTGACTCGCTATCTAAAGACGATTATCATCTGCTTACTAATCCGGTCAACGCATCATGCGTGTCGATAAGACACAAGTTATAACCTAGATCATATCTGACTTTACCCTATTCGTCAACATGGTTTTGAAGTGAAGTTTCATACTTATCCAATTGATCCAGAAAGCGACGAGATTTTAATTTGAGCCCTAATTGGACTTCCATAAAAGCATCCATAATCTTTTTCAATTCTGCTTTGGTTGAATCTTTGACATCAATATTGCCTAGACGACGAATATCTAATCTTGAAAATAAACGCAGTAATTTGAGTGTTCCTGGCGAGATAGCAAACGCAGCTGGATCTTGACGACGTTCACGCTCTGACAGTATACCGCCCAAGCCCGGACTTAGAAAAAACTTGCCTTCTGTTTCGCCTGAAAAAATACAAGCATCCACTTGAGGTGCATACCCAGTCGCTTGCAGAATTTTCATTTCAAACAGAGTCGTTAGTACAACAGGATCTCTACCTTCCCCTAGAAAAGAAAGAAATGCTTTGAGCTGATCAAACCAAAAACGTCCTGTTTCATTTTCTTGCAGTGCTTTGTCGACCATCTCACATCCATATGCCGCATAAGCTGCTAAAAATACATCTTCACGTAACTTATGATTGGATTCGATAATCTCACCTTGATTCAGAGTACCCAGACCTGTTCCATTGCGAATAAAGGAATATTCACCATACGTAAACGGTTGTATCATTGCACCATGACGGCTTTTGGGCTTTTTGGCTCCCCGTACAAAAATACCAATCTTACCATGTGTCTCTGTACACAAAGTAACAATTTTATTCCCTTCGCCATAATCCATGCTGCGGATGATAATCCCTTCCACCCTGTATAGCATGTCTCATCTCCCTATCTGATTATGAATATATTCCACTCCAAATTTAAAAGAAGCAGAGCATTAATTTCTATGCTCTGCTATCGTTGATCTGAATTACTGTTATCTTTATTTATTAAACATATTTACTTGCTTATTAAGCATTACGATGGAAACCAAGATCTTTCAATACGCTATCTTGATTACGCCAATCTTTTTTCACTTTTACCCATAGTTCTAAGAAAATCTTCGAACCGAGCAAATTCTGAATATCCATACGCGCTTGTCTACCAACTTCTTTCAATAATGCTCCTTGTTTACCGATAACGATTCCTTTTTGAGAATCACGTTCGACAAAGATCACTGCTGAAATATTTACTACACCGTTAGGTTCTACACTCATCGCTTCAATCGTTACAGCAATAGAGTGAGGAATTTCTTCGCGTGTTTGATTTAGAATTTTCTCACGAATCAATTCAGCACATACAAATTGCTCTGGATGATCTGTGATTTGATCGTCTGGATAGTACTGTGGACCTTCTGGTAAATACTTACCAATTTGCTCCATCAATGTATCTACGTTATTGCCTAGCTTAGCAGAGATCGGAATAATTTCAGCAAATTCATGCAGTTTGCGATATTGGTCTATAATCGGCAACAACTGCTCTGGAACGACCTGATCAATTTTGTTGATTACTAGAAAAACAGGGGTTTTTACTTTTTTGAGATGCTCAATAATAAAGCGATCTCCGCCACCTAATCCTTCTGCTGCATCCACTAGAAAAAGAACAGCTTCGACTTCACTTAATGTGTTCAACGCCGTCTGGTTCATAAAGTCACCTAATTTAGACTGGCGCTTATGCACCCCTGGTGTATCCAAAAATACGATTTGCTTATCGTCTCTTGTAAATACGCCATGAATCTTATTACGTGTAGTCTGTGGTTTGTCAGACATAATCGCTATCTTTTGTCCAATAACCTGATTCATTAACGTGGATTTCCCTACATTTGGTCTGCCGACAATCGCAACAAAACCTGATTTAAAATTCTTTTTCGACATATCATTCTCCGTTCCAAGAGTTACCATTCTGTATAACTCCTGTTCATATTTGTCATGCTGTTGGTCATACAAGTCTGTGTATATAAAGTTCTCAACGATTCCGCTTATTTATTTTAAATTCCACGGTCCAAACGCATGTGGCAACAACTCGGAAATAGTGGTCATCCGCGTATCGCCCTTCATATTTCCAAGCAATATCGGCATATCAGGATGACACAATTCTACCATCACCTGACGGCACACACCACAAGGAGCAATCGGTTCATCGGTATCTCCAACTACAGCCATCATTTGAAAAGAACCGGGTTGTTGACCTTGAGCAATCGCGCTGAACATTGCTGTACGTTCTGCACAATTACAAGGAGTATACCCCGCATTTTCAATATTACAACCGTGATGCACTTGTCCATTACGATCAAGCAATGCTGCACCGACAGCAAAGTTAGAGTAAGGTACATATGCTTTAGCGCGAGCAAGAATAGCTTCTTGTAATAATTGTGACGATTCCATTGTAATCCCCCTGAACATGTATCGTATTGATCGTTTCCATACACTGCCTATTCTTATATATTACACGATTTAGACGGTTACGCCCACTAATCTATACCGCATTCTATTATTCTTTGTGTAAAAAACGATAAAATCCCCTCCTGACTCTCCCATTCAAGTCATTAGAGGGGATTTTAGTGCTTTGTATAATCGTTCACTTTATAAACCACGATACAATCGGTTCTGCAAACACGATGATACCGATAACAATGGCAACAATAGATGAAATAAGAACGGCTCCTGCGGCGGCGTCTTTTGCTTTTTTGGCAAAAGGATGCCAATCAGGAGAGCTTAGGTCTACAGCAGCTTCAACACCGGTATTCATCAATTCCGCTCCGAGCACCATACCTATCGCTAGCGTTAGCAGCATCCAATCTACAGCAGATACATGACAGATGATTCCGGCGATAATGATAATACATGTAATCAATACATGAATACGAAAATTACGTTCTGTCCGAAAAGTGTCTGCAATTCCTTCTGCCGCAGAAAAAAATACGGCTCTCCACGTTCTTTTTTTCATCAGCGTGTCAATCCCGCTTGTTGTAATACCGCTTCTTGTTTACCCATCATTTCTGCTTCGGTCTCATCATCTTGATGATCATATCCTAATAAATGCAGAAATCCATGGACAAACAAAAAACCAAGTTCTCGTTCCACCGAATGCCCGTAATCTTCGCTCTGAGCAATCGCACGTGGAACCGAAATAATAATATCGCCTAGCATATCGCCTGGAAGTGGTGTGTCTTGTCCAGTCAATGCAGGATCATAGACAATATCTAATTCATCATCAAGCGATTCATGCATGGCAAAAGACAACACATCTGTTGGACGATCGATACCACGATACTCTTTGTTCAGCTCATGAATCGCTTCATCATCCACAAAAGTAAGAGCGACTTCACCATCATTCACTTGTTCTTGTTCTCCTGCTTTTTGCAGAATCAGTTCAAGTGTAGTGATTAGCTCATCTGTAATCTCATATTTATTTTGTTCATTTTCCCATGCAAGCTGTAAACTCATGCTTTATTCTCCTTCTGATCCGGTTTCTTGATGTCTTCCGGATATTCAATACGAGAGTGGAATATACCCATAACCGCTTCTTTAAGCGTTCTGGCAACCACATCTAGTTCTTTCATCGTTAGATCACATTCATTGAATTGATTATCATCGACACGACCTTTGATAATTTTCTCAATCATCGTCTCGACTTGCTCTACTGTAGGCTTGCTAAGTGAACGTACAGCGGCTTCTACACTATCTGCAATACCCACTACAGCAGCTTCTTTTGTCTGAGCTTTGGGCCCTGGATAACGGAAATCATTTTCAGTGAAATCAGGTTCGATCTCTTGCTCTTCCGCTAGCTTCAAAGCTTTGTGATAAAAGTAATGCAAAAACGTTGTTCCGTGATGCTGTTCTGCAATATCACGAATCGGTTTGGGCAATTTATATTCTTTTTGCATTTCTACGCCATCACGAGCATGTGCAATAATAATCGATTTACTTAGCTTAGGATCTATACTATCATGCGGATTGCCAATATTGTTCTGATTTTCGATAAAATACCCAGGACGCTTGGTCTTTCCAATATCATGATAATACGAACCTACCCGACATAACAATCCATCTGCGCCAATCGCTTCAGCGGCGGCTTCAGACAGATTACCTACCATTACGCTATGGTGATAAGTTCCCGGGGTCTCAATTAATAATTTACGTAATAACGGATGGTTAGGGTTCGATAATTCTACCAATTTGAGAGCAGACAAAATCCCAAATGTCGTCTCAAAAAATGGCATTAATCCAAGTACCAGTACAGTGGTAATTAGTCCACCAATACAAGCAAAACCAACAGCGTACATCATCGACATACGTGTCCATTCTCCATCATTGAGCAGTACTAAAGTTAACACTGCAATTGCCCCAAAGAAGCAACTCATAATTCCAGCTTTGAGAATAGTCGAGCGCTGGCTGGCGCGATGAATACATTGAATTGCTGTAAACGAAACAACCAGTGTAAAAAAGCCAAACTGATAATCAAATAATTCATGTTGACTCATATTCAAAATAATACTCGCCAAAATACTCATAATAATCGATGAAATATAAGCAAGCTGAATATCAAGCAACAATGTAATCAGCATCACCACAATCGCTGCTGGTACAAGGAATCCAAAGTACGGTGAATTACCAATCTGCAAAATACGTACCAGATGAAGACAGATCACACCGATAACGAAAATAACAATCAACATCAACAATTGCGAATTGTTATAACTTCTACCTTGATGAATAGACTGACGCAGATACATGTACAGCCCTAAAGTGATCAAAAAGGCAAATAGCACTAATCCCAGTTGAGGCCAATAATTTACATCATTTTTGAGCAGATCATTTTCATCCAACAAGGTATACATTTCCTGCGTGATTTTCTCACCTTTTGGAACAAGTACTTCACCTTGCTGAATATAAACTGTTGGTGTGTTCTCACGAGCTTCTACTTTCGCCGCTCGGGTCGCTTCTTCATCGTAGAACTTATTAGCGGTTAAGGTAGCTCGAACAAGCTCCTGTACCACCTCACGAGCTGTACGGCTATTCAGTGAGCTTGTACTAACCAATTCAGCTACTTTGGCACGTGCAGACTGTGCATCTGTAATCTGATCGCTCATTAAGCGAGACATAATCGATGTTGCCACTTGACGCATATCTTGTATTTCATCTGTAGATAAACGCGGAATTTTGAGAAACGTTTCTTCAGGAATACTGTACGTTTGCTCACCGATCGTTTTTTGCATTTCATCTAACATTTTGTCTGAATATTTTCCTGCTTCACGGTTATTGCGAATAAAGTTAGCGATAGAGTTTTGCGCACGTTGCGGAATTTCTTCGCTATAAATCTGTGCTTTATCTGCATTGGTAATCTGATCATCTTGATTCAGAGACTCAATTCGATCTAACATTTGCGAAATAACCGTTTCTCTACGCATAGATACAATCGCGTATACGGATTCTACTTGTTCAGCAGCAGCTTCTTGCGCTTGGAGCGTAGATTTGTTATTCGGAATCTGCATCGGAGCGATAATATCACTATCGCTAACCGTACCGACCTGAATATCAAAACGCTGTGGAAGCAGGTTAGGCGCCAGACTAACGTAAAGCACCACAAATAGCAGTACAAACATGGCGTAACGTGTCATCCGGCTATTTTTCCAACCCGCTATCATAGAATCAAGTAAATTACGTGTAGACGGTTTTTTGGAAGTCATACATACAGCCCTCTCACTTCTGAATATTCAAAATGTGCGGTTTCTGTTTTCTCCGCTGACCGCCGACTACTCCAGATTTTCTGAAGCTTTATCATAAGCGACAATAATTTTTTGTACTAATGAATGACGAACTACATCTTGTTGTTGAAAAATAACAAATCCAATTTCTTTGATTCCATCCAAAATCATTCGAGCTTCTACCAACCCTGACTTTTTACCACGTGGTAAATCGATCTGGGTCACGTCGCCTGTAATAACCATTTTGGAACCAAATCCTAAACGAGTTAAAAACATTTTCATTTGTTCTGCTGTACTATTTTGCGCTTCATCTAGAATAATAAAAGCATCATCCAGTGTGCGTCCACGCATATAAGCAAGCGGAGCGATTTCAATCAAGCCACGCTCTAATGCTTTGGCGGTCTGTTCTGGCCCCATAACGTCGTAAAGAGCATCATATAACGGGCGCAAATACGGATCGACTTTCTCCTGCAAATCACCTGGTAAAAAACCTAAGCTTTCGCCTGCTTCAACAGCTGGACGAGTCAAAATAATTCGTTTGACTTTGCCCTCTTTGAGCGCAGCCACAGCGAGTACAACTGCTAAATACGTTTTACCTGTACCTGCGGGGCCAATCCCAAAAACAATATCTAATTTTTTGATCGTAGATACATAGTGCTTCTGACCGATCGTTTTGACACGAATCGGTTTACCACGATACGTCTGGGTAATTTCACCTTTATATAAGTCAAGCAGTTGGTCTGCTCTGAGCTCTTTGGCAAGTTCTATTGCATACAAAATATCACGTTCTGTAAGTACATATCCTTTACGAACCAGTTCTAATAATACTTCAAAAAGCTGAGTCATTTGCTCTACTGCTTGTGCAGGACCATGAATCGAAATCTCTGCTTCACGGCTACCAATTTTGGCATCCGTATCGCGTTCAATTAATTTTAAGAAGCTGTCCTGTGGTCCGAACAGGGACAATCCTTCTTCTGCATTTAGCAGGGGAATTCTGGTGCTTTGCGTTTGCTCTAACAAATAGCCTCAATCTCCTCATTTATAAAATAATATAAAACTGCTTTTGTGCACGTATACTACAAAACTTGGGTACAATCTCTTTACCCTAAACTTTACCATTGTATGGTTTGTCATGCAAAATTTTTTGCACATTATCTATCATTACCATACATCAATCAAAATAGAAACAAAATCACTACAGATTAAAAAGAAACCGATCTCCACTATAGAGATCGGCTAATACCTAACTATTTTTTGTCTACTGCATATTTACGATGATTAAAAGGACGTTTGGCACGAGGCTCGCCTAGAATTTCTGCCCAAATCACGCCTTTGCGAAGCTCCTCAGAGCCGATAGCATTTTTAGAAGTAGTCTCTGAATCCAATTCTTCGATTCTTACTCTACTGCCTGCATTCAAATGCATCGAACGGGCTTGAATATCTCTGTGCATTTCATCAAGACGTTTTTCTACTTCACTTTGATTGGAAATGACTTTTTGCGGTATATAAGGCTCTGGTGAAGATAACGTCGATCTAGTCGCTGAATCTTCATAGCCGGGTGCATTCTCTGATGTATCTAACTCATCATAACGTTGCCCTGCTTCATGATATCGACGCTGTACATCATCTAATGATTCCGGTTCAGCCGAGGTGCGCTCAGGTTCATTGAACCATTTTCTTTTGGTATCACCATTTCCGCCAAACGTTGGCATACCTGAAGGTTGCCCGCCTGACTTCTTTTTAGCTGAACGCGTTCTGACAAAAGAAAAGATAGCAAACGCAATAATGGCGACAAAATATAAATTACCCATAAGGAATTCAAACATCAATTATCGCACACCTTTATTTATTTGACTTATTATCCGGGCTACTGCCAGAATCTTCTGATTTACCGATTGAACCTCTCATTTGAGTGTCTGCTTCGATATTTTTGAAATTCATATAATCCATAACTCCAAGTTGACCTTGACGAAGAGCTTCTGCCATAGCGAGTGGTACATCGGATTCGGATTGAACTACACGTGCTCTCATCTCAACAACGCGTGCTTTCATCTCTTGTTCTTGAGCGACAGCCATCGCGCGTCTTTCTTCTGCTTTGGCTTGAGCGATACGTTTGTCTGCTTCTGCTTGTTCTGTCTGTAGCATAGCACCGATATTTTTACCTACATCGACATCTGCGATATCGATCGATAGAATTTCAAAAGCGGTTCCTGCATCCAGACCTTTTTGCAATACCGTACGAGAGATCATATCTGGATTCTCCAGCACTTGTTTGTGAGAATCACTAGAACCTACGGTAGTAACAATACCTTCACCTACACGAGCAATGATCGTCTCTTCACCTGCACCACCGACCAAGCGGTCGATATTCGCACGTACGGTTACACGAGCTTTAACTTTAACTTCGATACCGTTACGTGCCATAGCAGCAACGACAGGCGTTTCAATTACTTTAGGGTTAACACTCATTTGTACAGCTTGTAATACATCACGACCTGCAAGGTCAATCGCTGCTGCACGTTCAAATTCCAACGGAATCTCTGCACGTTGCGCCGCAATCAGTGCATTTACAACACGGTCTACATTACCACCTGCAAGATAATGGCTTTCCAATTGGTTCATATCAAGTCCAAGACCAGCTTTGTGTGCTTTGATCTGTGGATTCACAATACGTGAAGGGGTTACACGACGTAGACGCATCGCTACAAGCGTAATAATACTTACACGTACACCGGAAGCTACTGCTGAGATCCAGAGCATAACCGGGAAGAAACTGAAAAATACACTTAAAATAATAATAGCGACCACAACGATAAAGAGTATACTCAATACGCTTGTACTCATTATTCACATCACACTCCAATTTTTATAGTTCAACCTGCTTACTTATTGCCTGTTCGATCGGATTCATTTGAAAATGTACTGCTAAATATGTAAACGAACATGACCCCTTTTGTCTACATATGTGAATATGAATCCATAATGAAGACGAAGCAATATCATTTGTACGTTATCAAGGTATGAATAATTTACAGAGGTAGTCATTCATACCTGACTTTATTCAACGTTATTCATTATACCGGTATCCATTATTCTTTGATCAGATGAGCATCTAGAGAAGAAGGTTCTTGTATAATTTCTTCCACAATAATACGACTGCCATCGACTTGTTTCACTCGAATCGGACGATCATTTGCAATAAAATTACCCTGTGTCACTACGTCAATTCGTTCGCCTTCAATCATAACCGTACCTGATGGACGAAGAGGGGTTACACTGGTTCCTTCTTTGCCCAAAAATTGTTCTCTAGTTAAGCGAGACATAAAGCTTTGCTCTGAAGACAATTGTTCTTTGAGAATAAATCGATTCCAAACGCCTCGTTCTTTGAGCAAAATAGCGATCAGTGTTACGACTACAGCAGCTGAAGCAAATGCGATACCCAGAGATAATAAAGCATCGCTTGTATCATATGCGGCTTTCACTACACCTGTTATCAGACTGGCTGAACCCAAAATACCCAATATCCCAAAGCTTGGAATAAACAACTCGAGCACCAGTAAAATAAGTCCTCCTAAAAAGAGTAACCATGTCGTTGAACCTGAAAATCCAGCGGCATAACTACCGAAGAAGTACAATGCAAATGCGACAATTCCAACAATACCCGGTATACCGAATCCCGGTATAATAATCTCTATTGCGATTCCAGCGATCCCGATAAACAATAACAGTGTTGTTACGATCGGGTTAGTTAGCACACGTGCGATATTTTCGCCTGCGCTTGGTTGTACTTGGACGATGTCTGCTGGTGAATGTCCCAACTCAGCTACAACAGCGTTGGTAGAAGCCAAAATATCGTCTGCAAATCCTACTTTCAACGCTTCATTACTGGAAAGAGAAATAATCTGACCTTTTTCTTTGGTCTTATTAATCTCTGGCATTGGGACTACCATATTCACATCTGTCATCCCATCTGCAATATCTGCATTCCGATTATGAAGCTGAGCAGCAGCTCTCATTTCACTTTTCCAATAAGCGACCTGCTTGGGATTATCAATCGGGTTGCCTTGACCATCAACGATAGCGGCTGCACCAATGGTACTTCCAGGTTGCATAAAAATCTTATCTGCATTCAATGCAATATAACTACCTGCTGATGCGGCTTTGTCTTGTACAAAAACAGCTACAGGAACATCACTATTACGTACCATTGCTCCAATATCACCCGCGGCTTGTAGTTCTCCACCGGGTGTATTCATTTCTAACACGATCCACGATGCTTTCGCTTGCTTCGCTTCTTCAAATCCTCGTGCCAAAAACTTTTGTAATCCGCTTTCAATTTGACGATCAATTGGAATCACGTAGACTGAACCATCATTATTACTGGTGGCTGGTGCAGATGCGGCTTGCGTAGTTTGCGGATAAATTCCTGCTACAACCAACATCGCCATAAGTGAGCCCAACAATAACAGAGTCAATCGACGCTTGATACGAACCATTTGGTCAAGCGATTGATTCATACGATCTTAGCCCCTTTCCGTTCAGATGTGTTTGTTTAATATCACAGCATAATATTAAACAATATACATATAAGCATAGTAAAAGGTAGTCTATACGTAATACGCATTTATAATGGTTACGTTTCAATTATATTCCTTTCTCCGAAAAAAAGTATAGAAAAAAGCACCTCATCTTATAAAAAATGAGGTGCTTTCACATATGTTTATTGCAGAAATTGTTGAACCGTTTGATTCACAACTTTTCCGTCTGCGCGACCTTTTACTTTAGGCATCAGGGCGCTCATCAGTTTTCCCATATCGGCTTTTGAAGAAGCACCGGTTTCCTGGATGGTCTGCTTTACAAGAACTTTAATTTCTTCTTCAGACAGCTGTGTGGGAAGGTACTCGGAAATAATCTCAATCTCCGCTTTAAGGTTGCTTGTCAGGTCATCACGACCTGCTTTTTCAAATTCTTGGAGGGCATCTTTGCGCTGTTTGATCTCACGACTAAGAATATCAAGCACTTCATTGTCGTTCAAGTCTCTTTTCAAATCTATTTCGAGATTTTTAATCGTTGAACGAACCATGCGTATGGTAGACAATTTGAATTTCGCCTTGTCTCTCATTGCTTGCTTCATATCTTCGTTTAATCGTTCGCTAAGATTCATGACGGGTAAATCCTCCTAAAACTTTCTTTTACGAGCAGCCTCAGATTTTTTCTTACGCTTAACGCTCGGCTTTTCATAATGTTTGCGTTTTTTCACCTCAGCCAGAACGCCATCTTTAGCGATGGAGCGTTTGAAGCGACGAAGTGCTGCATCAATTGTTTCGTTTTTGCGAACTTTCGTTTCAGACACTAGTTTTCCCTCCCTCCGACCAGACCGTCCAAGAACAATAACACGGTTTATCAACTTTCATTATAGGTGAAAGTTGAATGAAGTGTCAATATGATTGGCTAGTTTTGCCTGCAATTTTTTAATGTTCTATTATATACCCGTTTTATACAGTATTGGAACATCTTTTTTTATTATTCTTTTACACGCTATTTTTGCTTATGCGTGAGAGTTGGAAATGCCTGTTAAAGCACCTAGATTCGCTCCACCTAACAAATGATAATGCAGATGTTGCACTGCTTGTCCGCTATCCGGGCCACAGTTGTTGATTAGACGATATCCACTTGTATTTACACCTAGCTCTTTTGCTAACTCTATGGCTACTCCATGGATATGACCGATGACCGGTAAATCTTCTTGAGTCACTTCATTCATCGAATCGATATGCTTTTTGGGAATAAGCAATACATGCACAGGAGCAGCAGGTGTAATATCGTGAAATGCTAATATCTGCTCATCTTCATATACTTTTTTAGATGGAATCGTTCCTGCTACTATTTTGCAAAATAAACAATCTTCTTTGACGATCATAATAAGACTCCCTTCGCTAAACTTTTTAGTGTATCTTGCTTCCACGTACGTGTATGACTATCTACATACTCTACATACTCTACATACGTTCTAACATCACTTTAGAACCGCTTCCTGCTTGTTCCGCAGGGATAATGACTAATTTACGAGGCAATCTCATTCGTAATTCAGGAACATGGCTGATGATCCCAACAGAAAGTTGATCATTATGAAGTTTTTCCAGTGAAGTCACTACTGTATCCAAAAGTTCGGGATCAAGTGTACCAAATCCTTCATCTAAGAAAAAGAACTGAAGAGGATACTGTCCACGTAATTGAATCTGAGCCGATAAAGCTAATGCTAATGATAACGAAGTTAAAAATGTTTCTCCACCTGACAATGAAGACACTGGGCGACGAATTCCCCCATTACCATTATCACAGATCACAAATCCTCCACCAGAATCCACTTCTAAAGAATACCGTTGCTTGGTCAAAAAGCGCAATCGCTCTGAAGCGGCTAGACTAACCTGCATTAATTGTTCTTCTGCAATGTATTCGACAAACGCATTACCACGCATACTAGCTTGTAATTTGGATAAATGCTTGGCTTCTTGCGCTAAGGTGACTCGTTGATTTTCTAACTCACGCCAGCGTACATGACGTTGTTCAAGGTCTTCACGATCACGAGTTGCTTTGGCACGTTGCTCTAATGCTGCCTCATCGGCTTGACGAGCTGCTGTATATTGTTGCTGAATCTGTGCCCATTCTTCTTCGCTCACACTTTGTCCATTCAATTTATGCTGTACTTCGCGCAAATGTACAGAAAGTTCATGCTGTTGTTCCCGATGAGATTGAATCTGTTGTCGATCCGCTTGAATCTGATCTTCGGTCATTCGCGATTGGCTGACACTTTGTTCATTATCAAACGGAGAAGCTTGCAATGCTTGTTGCCACTTTTCAGCATGTTGATTGACTTGTTCCTGTAATGATTGTAACGATTGCACAGCCAATTCTACTTGATGTGTAGCTGTCTGCTGATGTTGTAATGCTGTGCGCCACAAGTCTGTCGTCTGCTCTGCTTGCTGACGTAATTGTTGATGTTGCTGTTGCGTGTCTGTTAATAACTGCTGAGCTGATTGATCTCCTATCCACTCGGTCAGGCGATTTTTCTTTTCTTGTAAAAGCTGTTGATTCCCTTCTTGACGGGTCTGATCTTGAATCCGTTGTTTGTCGAGTGTGTTGATATGGTCATTACCATTTTTGATAGCTTGCTCTCGCTCTTCGATATACGGAACACTTTTTTCTAATCCTTCACGAATATTCTCAGCTTGTTCATCCATCTGCGCTAGAGCGGCAAATCGCTCACGTGCTGATTGTTCTGTTAAATGCGGTAACTTCTGTTGCCACTGTTGTAATAATTGCTCTAACGACTGCGTAGCGGCTTGTAAACGAGTATGGGACTGCTCCACCAGTCGTCCAGATGATTGTTGCTCAGATTGAGCGGTTAATCGACGGCCTGACCATTCTCGTTCATCTTGTCGCCATTGGCGTAATTGTTGTTGTAGTGCTCTTGTTTGTTGCTCTAAATGCTGATTTTGAGCTTGCAAATTAGCAAATTGTGCTTGTAGCTCTATTTCAGACAAGACAGAGGCTTGATCGTTTGGAACAGATACCGACTCTGCATTATCTAACTGCCAATCCCATTCTTGCATATTGCTATCTAACTCGATTTGACGACCACGTACCTGTTGCTGTTGCATTTGAAGATGTTGCTTTATTTGTTTTAAAGTCTGAGTCTGTTGATTGATATTCTCAGATCCCTGTGTGGTAGAAACTGATTCATCTGCTGAAGTGGAAAGATGATTGCTGATATGAGCAGGTTGTGGATGATGAATAGATCCGCAGACAGAGCAAGGTTCTCCTTCTTGCAGTTCTGCCGCTAACATCATCGCTAGCCGATTCGATTCTGCTTCTCTGGCTTGTTGTGCATGTTGTTCTTCCAGTTGTTCAAACGATTGCTCTGTTATTTGTAGATCATTTGCTAATTGCTGATGATCTTGATATAACGCAAAAATCTGTTGCTGTAATTGCTGTTCCTGCACCGATCGTTGTGCTTCTTGCTCGGTGATCTGTTGCCACACTTGATTGGCTTGTTGGGCAGCCTGATGATATCCATCATATTCTGTCTGTTGTTCTTGTAGACGAGTTCTTGCTGTATCTAGAGCAGACAACTGTTGTTGAGCTTCTTGCAACTCACGTCGATCTTGACTGCGCACTTCACAAGCTTTTAACTGTTTATTCAATTCTTCTTGACGTTGTCTTGCTTTGTCTAACAACATCTGTTCACGCTGTACTTGATGGGATGCTTCTTCCAGTTGTTTTTGTGTAGCTTCCAATTGATTCTGAATCTGCTGTTGATCTTGTTCTAAGGCAGCACATTCTTTTTGCAATTGTAAAGCTTGTTGAAGTTGCTCTATCCGCTTTAACAATGAAGGCTCTTGCTCTGTTAATTGTTGCTTCGCCTGCTGTTCATGTTCGGCAGCGACCGAGACAGCCCGATCAGCTTGCTCTAATTGTTGTTGCAGAACAGTTACACGTTGTTGTTCTTGGATGGCTTTGGTCTCATGGGTACGCCATGTATCTAATAACGGTAATAAATTCTGAGCAGATATTGCTTGTTCAATCTGCTTTTCTTTACTAACAATATCTGCTTCATGTTGTTGTAATTGATCTAATCGTTGTTGTAATCGCGCTTGTTCTTGCTGATATTCTCTAATCTTGCCCCATTGTTCTGTGCGAGCAGTCATATCTGCCAGTTCTTGACGACGTTGTTCTGCTTCTTGAATAGCTGTCTCTAAACGTTCTATCGCTGTCTGTAGCGCTTCGGCTGATGCTTCGCCTAACCCTGTCTGTTCAGCGTACAATTTGCCCAGGACATTGTCTGTTTCTTTGACACGTTGACTAAGCTTTTGCATTAAGCGATCGCCATACCGTTCCAGATGAAAAAGACGCTGTAACATCTGTCTACGATCACTGCCTTTGAGTGATAAAAATTCAGCAAATTTACCTTGTGGTAGGACAACGGCACGTGTAAAATCATCCATTTTAAGCCCGATATAATCTTCTACACAACGCGTAACATCTGCTAATTTGTCCGCAACTACGACATCACCATCTTCACGCATTTCGATAAATCGGCTCATAGCGTTACTAACAGTGTGATCTCCTGTACGTTTGAATCGTCGCTCTACTCGATATCGCTGTGCGCCTTCAGCAGATAATAATTCAAATGAAAAAGACACAAATAATGAATCCTCAGAGTGATTCATAATGCCCTGCGTACCGTTGTAAGCTCGTTCTACTTTTCCGTATAACGCAAGTGTAATCGCATCTAATACTGTCGATTTCCCGCTACCTGTAGGTCCAAAAATACCGAATAACCCTGTTTCACATAGTGCTTCAAAATCGATTTCTTGTTGTTCACGATAACTTTGTAAACCGGATAATTTGAGTGTGATTGGCTTCATGATGGTTGTTCCTCTCCGACTTCGTCTTCATCGATCAATTCCAAAAACAACTCTACTAATCGATCTTCAGGTGTTGCTCCACCTGTCTGACGTTCATAAAATTTGCGGAACAATTCATGCACAGGCAATTGAGCACGTTCAGCAAAAGACTGCTGTGCTTCTGTCTCAGGATACACAGGTCGAATATTGACAATTCCACTGTAGGCTTTGCGAATCGATTGAATATCCGACATTGATAATGCTTCTAATAGTGAAATTTCTAAATCGATAAAAGCATTACGATCTCTACCTTCTTCTAACCATTGGTAAACTTTAGTCAGACCGCCTTTGGCTTTCCAGCGTACCAGAGGACGACCACAAGTTAAAAAGATTTCTTCGATCTGTGGAACCCCTCCAGGTGCTATATCTAGCATCGTGACTGATTTGGCTTGCCCTGCTTCAGAAAAACTATACGCTAGCGGAGAACCACTATAGCGGATAATCCCTTCTCCTTTGACAGCTTGAGCGCGGTGTAGATGACCTAATGCTGTATATTGAGCGCCTGTGTAGAGCGCAGACGGATCTACTGTATAAGCGCCTCCTACTTGAATAGGGCGCTCTGAATCTGATTCTACGCCGCCTAGCGCATAGATATGACTCATAGCTAGGTTGACGGTGTCCGATCGGAAATCAGTCGCTAATTGTCTCATCAACATGCCTACCCGTTCACTATATGCACGACGAATCAGATCTTCATCATTTTCTACTGTTAATAGTTCATTCAGTCTAGCTTCAGATGGATATGGCAATGCGGCTATGATCGCTGTTTCTGATGTTCTTGGGACAGGAATTGTTAATGCACTTGCAGCGGGCGTACCCAGTAAATAAATACCTCTTCCTTTGACTAAAGGAGTAGCTGAAGCTATTCGATCAGGTTGATCATGATTCCCTGCAATCACTGCAAGTGGACGACCGTTCGCGGTCAATCTTGCCGCAGCTTCATAAAATAATTGTTCTGCCGCAGCAGGTGGATTAACAGAATCATATACGTCGCCTGCCATCAGAATCAGATCTGCTTGTTGATCATCTGCAATCTGAACCAATTCATCGACAAAAGCGATTTGTTCTTCAAGGCGACTTCTGCCTTCTAACGTACGACCAAAATGCCAGTCTGCTGTATGTAAAATACGCATAGCTTTCTCCTTTTTACGTGATCATTTATTTTAAATAAATACAGATAAAAGGAGGTTTGCGACCACTAAGTTCTAGCTTTATTGAAGACTAGACCTTCTGGTAACAAACCACCTTATAAATTAAATCTCTACCGCTTCGTTACGATCAAAGAAATAAAGCCATAATTGATCTACTTTCCAATTCAATGAATCTTGAATAGCTTGAGCATACAATTGAAGTTGAATACGATAACGCTCTTTGAGCGCTTCTACGCCTCCATGGCTATCCAATATACGATCGGTTTTGTAATCAACAATAATCCATTGATCATCTATACGGAAAATACAATCAACAATCCCTTGCGATAAAATCTTGTCACCTGCATCATTGATTGGAATACCATAACTAAATGCCAGTTCTCGTCTAATCTCGGTAGCTTGTAACATTTGTTGACCTAAAGGTGTAGCAAAAAAAGCAACAATCTCGTCTGCATGTACACTATCAGCTTGATCCTGACGCAAAATTTGCCGCTGAACTAGATCAGATTTGGTCTGCTCTACGATTATAAGATCGATATGCCCTTGATCTAAAGGAACTCGTTGCATGACCGTATGATACGCTGTCCCTCGTTCTGCTCCGCTCAATCCGCGCTGTTCCATAAATTTAGGACGTTGCAATTGAAGTGTGCTTCCAGCTACTGAGTCGCTCATATCAGTCGATGCGGTAGCTGAATAATCAGAAGAAAGATCCGATTCTACAGCAGGAGATATTTGCTCTACTGATTGTGTCTGATACTCTGCATGATTTTCCAGAAGAATACCTGCGCGCTGTAAAATAGTACTCATCAAAAATGGATTAGCACCTGACGTTTCAGTTGTCTCTATGGACGATGGATCATGTGGTTGATCTGTATACCGTCCGATAGTAACACGTTGATCCAGAGATTCATGTATCCCATCAACCGATGGAGATTCTTCTGACACCAATTGTCGCTTGATTTCACTGATTGTTGTTTTGGCAGCAATATGAGTAGACAATTCATAAGGATATTGCCAGCTCAGTCTTTGTTCCACTTCATCAGCTTGTCCCTGTGCATGAACATCTTCAATCGCTTGATCATTTTCAACAACTGTTACAGGCTGTACCTGCTCACCATCTACTATTTGTTGCAAAGCTATCCACTTGGGATCATGCTCACGCAAAGCAGTAATAGATTGCTCGGTATCTTCTGTTTTGGATTGTAATTGACGACTATCTAGAATCGTAATACTCCATGGAGTAGGATCATCTGCTAAGCAGGCAGAGTAAGGCCCTGCGGCAATTTCATTGCGCTCACGGAATATAGAAGCCGCACGATGACGCATTAATGCTGGCCCTACCCAATCAAGATAGGTACGACTTTTGGCTAGTACATAATCAGGTAATTGCATATAATCGGAGTTCTGAACCTGACTCCATGCCGAGATTTTTTTGTCGATGTCTTTGACCGTTCCAATCATAATCAGCTTATCCCGCGGACGAGTTAACGCTACATACAATACCCGCATTTCCTCTGCTAACAATTCAGTTGCAGTACGACGACGAATCGCTAAGTTCGGCAATGTTGGATAGCTGACACGTGTATCTTCATCGACAAATTTAGGTCCAAATCCTAATTCTTTGTGCATCAAAAAAGAAGTATTCAAATCTTGCATATTGAACATTTTCGACATACCTGCTAGGAAAACAACTGGAAATTCCAAACCTTTACTTTTATGAATCGTCATAATCCGAATCGCATTTTCTTGTCCATCGACAGAAGCTGTAGCCCCTAGATCACCATCTGTATCTTGTAAACGACGAATAAAGCGCATAAAGCGAAACAATCCTCGTGAAGAAGTAGATACTTCAAATTTACGAGCACGATCATATAAGATTCGTAAATGATGTTGACGTTGTAACCCTCCCGGCAATCCAGCTAACCAGTCTAGATAACCAGTATCACGGTAAATACGCCAGATTAGATCGCCTAATTCACCTTCACGTGCTGCTAATCGCCATTGATCGAGTTGTTGAAGAAAATGAAGTAATTTGTAACTCCATTCCTCAGGTTGTTCTCGCATATGTTCAGCTGCTAACATCATCGCTTGATAATACGAAGTGTCTTTGCCAAATAAACGAATCGTTGCCAGTTGATCTTCATTTAAACCAACCATCGGTGAACGCAGAACAGAAGCCAGTGGAATATCTTGTTGCGGATTATCAATTACAGCTAATAATGATAATATAATTTTCACTTCAACCGCTTCAAAAAATCCTTGATTCAGTTCACTATAAGCAGGTATACCTTCACGTTGTAGTTCTTCTAGTATTAGTGGTGCCCACGCTGCTGTAGAGCGTAGCAAAATCACCATATCTCGATATTCTGCCGGACGTAATCCATCGACTGACTTATCGTAAATAAGCAATGGCTTGCCGTCTGGCTCTACCATCTCGCGTACTCTTACAGCAATCGCTTGTGCTTCTAAGCGAGCAGATTCCATTTCGGAAGCTTCATTTACATATCCATCGATATCACTGCTATCCTCTGCATTATTGTAATCAGAACTTGCCCCACTGCCTGCACGATCAATAATCCAGCATTCCGGTGCATATGCAGATTCATCGCCAGGTGGATAAGTTGCACCTGCTACTAATTCTGCTCGTTCATCATATTCAATTTCGGCTACTGTTTTATTCATAATCTGTCTAAAAATCATATTAACAGCATCGACCACTTGATGACGACTACGGAAATTACGAGATAGATCGATCCGTCGTCCTTCTCCTTGCCAATCATCTTGATACTTTTCATATTTATCTAAGAACAGACCTGGTTCTGCCAAACGGAAACGATAAATACTTTGCTTCACATCACCAACCATAAAGCGATTACCGACCGTATCCCGTGAAATAAGCTGTACTAACTCTTCTTGTACAGAATTGGTATCTTGATATTCATCCAGCATAACCTGATCAAATCGTTCCCGATATTCCAGAGCTACTTGCGAAGGAATCACATGTTCAGGTGTAGAATCGGGATGACGCAATATATGAAGAGCATAATGTTCTAAATCCGCAAAATCGACCCAGCCTTTACGCTGTTTTTCCTGTTGATATTTTTGACTAAAACGAATTACAAGTTCTGTTAATTCTTTCATCAGTGGAAAAGTTTCACGTAGTTCTTGTGCAAATTCATCCGGTGTTCTGCCAAAAAATAGACTTTTGATCTCAGCTAACGATTTTTTCGCATTTTCACGCAATTGTTTTACTGTTTCTTGCAATTGCGGATCGATTCCGTCTTTGCGTACCGCTTTTAATTTACCAAAAGCAGCACTTTGGAAAACGGTATATAACTGTTCCCATGGCTGGATACTCATCGCAGACTGCAAATGATGAATCACTTCTAGATCGTCTCGCAAACTATCTGCGTAAGCTAAAGGGCCGCCCGGCAATAATGCTGTATCTATCGCCTGATGCAGTACAGCTTCAATGCCCTGTAACGTCAAAGCGATATCTGTCATAATATTCTGAACCCATGACGTATTCTGTAACGAAGAACCATCTGTTACATTGAATTCTGCTGCTGTATGTTCTAACCAGTATTCAGGCCATGGATGACTACGCGCAAAATGATAAAGACGCTCCACCAAAACTAAAGCAGCATCATCGCTACGCTCACCGCCAAACCAATTCATTAAGCGATAAAATTGCTTATTATCCCGCTCTTCTTCCTCGGTATATTTCTCTTCAAATAATTCTTCCAACAATTCTTCACGCAAAATATCACATTCATTCGCAGTAGCAATACGAAAACCAGGATCAAGCGGAATCATCGAATAATAACGCTGAATAATTTCTAAACAAAAAGAATGCAATGTCGTAATCGATGCTTGGCTCAACAAAGCCAATTGTTGACGCAAATGATCATCTTCTGGACGACGCAATACTTCTTTATCGAGAGCAGCCCGTATCCGTTGTCTCATCTCGGTAGCCGCTGCTTTGGTAAATGTAGCTACTAACATCCGATCTACATCCATTGGCTGAATAGGATCAGTCACTTGACGAATAATACGTTCAACCAGAACTGCTGTTTTACCAGAACCTGCCGCTGCTGCTACCAGCATATTGCCACCATCTAAAGAGATTGCTTTCCATTGATCATCTGTCCACGTACTATGTTCTGGCTTCGGTATCTCCTGTCTATCGGACAATACTTGATCATTGTCTGCCAATAGATCATCTAGATATTGATTGTTATCGTTATGATTATCGTTGTCGATCATGAAGGTGAGTCTCCTTTCTGGTAGTCATGGCGGTTTTGCAACAGTTCCCATGTTTCATTTTTGCCCGGTTTTTGCAGTAATTTATATTGATTTTCTTTTAAAGATTCATCAAATTGACAGACTGATTTGTAATCACAGTAATCACATGCTTTTTCCTGTTCTATACGATAAGGAGTAATCTGTGTAGTTCCATCTGTGATTTGGGTGCCGATTTCCTGTGCGGTCTGGCGTACATTACGCAGTAATTCTTGCCATTGATCTACTGTTGCAACCGCAGAACTGCTATAGAATCCTCCATCTGCTTTGACCGCTACAGGTAAAATAGCAGAATATCCTTTATCCAGTTCATTGTCCATTTTGCCAATTACATCACGATCAGCTAGCAATAATCCTTTCATTTTGAAACGCTTCAGCATTTCTTGCTCCGATTGTTGCATGCTTAGTCCATTACCTGCTTGTAGCATAGGATTATGCACATGGAAATACAGTGCGCCGGCAGGTTGCGCTGATTGACCTAATTGTTCTTCTGCATGCGTTAACAGCACATCTAGATACGTCAGCATCTGCAAAGCGAGTCCGTAATATACTTCATGCAATTTGAGATCAGTCTGGCTAGACTTGTAATCGATAATCCGTAGCAATAAAGTATTATCACCTTCCGCTACATCTACCCGATCAATTCGTCCTACAATTTCCATCGTACATCCATTTTCTAGTGTAAAACGAAGTGGTGGCCATTCTCCATTAGGTCCAAATGCAAGTTCTAAATAGAGCGGCTCAAAATCTCCACGACGTGCTTGCTCTCCTAACATCACAGAAGCACGACTTACAATCTCACGCAATTTACGTGAAATATAATTATATCGCTTGGAACTGGAAAGAATCTGTCCTTGCAGACGTGGAATATGCTTATCGACGGCTTCATACGCAATCTCTACACATTCTTCACGAGTTAATTGTCCCCATGCGCGTCCTTGCTCTTTGAGCATCGTAGCAAGATCGGTTAATGAAGCATGAAATAATTGACCGATATCCGGTGCTTTCAGGCGATATTCTTGACGCTCTCGCAATCTCAAGCCACGTGAAGCAAAGTGAGCAAAAGGACAAGATACAAATTGTTCCATTCCAGATACACTGGTACGTAACGTCTGTCCGTACAAATGTCGACTGGTATCACTATCTAACAAATCACCTGTATTTCTATAAAATAAAGACTGTACTAACATACTGACCTGCGGTCTCCATGCTTCATGTGTAGTGTACCAATTCAATACATGCCACCATGTGTTTGCAATCGTTGTTCCGCGACTCCACTCTCGTAGCTGAGCTATCAAATGCGGTAACGTTGTTGTAGCAGTGCTTACATATTGCAAAGATGCTATATGGTCAGACTGAGCCGATAATGGAGAGACCACCGATTGATGTTGTAAAAAAGGAAATAACTTATGCACATTCGTAATCACTTCAGAAGGCAAGAGTCCTTTATCTTCATCATCTGTTAACGCATAACTAAGCCATAACTTAGAACTTGCCACTGTTAGCGCATGATAAATCAAAAATTGCTCATTTAACAACAATCGTTTACTACCCGGAGATAATTCTAATCCGCCTTCTAACATATTGGTTCGTTCCGGTTCACTTAGAATACCACTGTCTGGAAAAAGGGAAGGCACAATTCCTTCATTCATACCTAATACAAATCCATATTTAATATCCATAGGGCGTGTACGATCCATAGAACCGATTAACACCTGATCGATCGCTGGCGGTACAATCCCTAATCGAATACCGCTGAGTCCTGTTTCCAGTAAGCCTGCAAAAGTTCCCAGATCGATCTGATCTTCTCCCATAATATCAACCATTTGATCCAGCAAATCAATAATTTCGCCATAGATTTGAATATGTTCACGAGCACGTAAAGGATTACCTTGTGCCGTAGCATGTGTACTCATTTTTTCCAAATGCAATGCAATATTGCAATCTTCTAATAACTGATAAAGAGCGATACACATTTCTTTGGCGTGCTTCGCTTTTTTGATTCTTTTCTCAAAACGGTACAACGGATCGATTACAAGCTGACGGGCTTGTTGCATACGCTGTCCTTCTACTAATTCACGTTCACTGATCTCTTTGACATCATCACCAGCTTCTAGTGAAAGACTAGGGATGCCTTTCCACGGGTGTCCATCTGTCCAGCGTGATCCATGAATCCCAGAAGCCAGTACTACATTTTCCAGACGGTCTATATCTTCTGTTGTCACACGTCCATCATCTGGAAGCAACAATCCTGTTTTGATACAACGGAACACATCTTCATATCGCCAGAAATATTGCACAATATCCAACGCTGAACGTATAAACTCTGCTAATGGATGTTGCAATATACTACGCTTCTGATCTAGAAAATAAGGAATCTCATAATCTTGCAGTAACGGTGCAATAATATGCTCATAATCAGACAACTGACGGACAAATACACCCATCTCTTGCCATCGTGCACCTTCTTCACGAGCAAGCCGGATCATTTCCCGAATAGCACTTTCTACTTCTGAACGACGATCAGGTGCAGCATACGTATAAATATCCTGACGTTCACCAGCTTGCTTAATATAAGGGGCTTGTTGCCAGCGATGAGAAGAACGATACGCATTTTCTAAATGAGCTAACTGCGGACTAGATTGAAACCGAACTGGGATATCCACACGGTTCTCTGAAAGATTCTCAACATCTATCGTAAAAGACTCATCAATAGCGTTAGCATACTGCTTTAATTTGATATAGGTAGTAGCTGTCTGGTGAAAAAGTTCCAATTCATGAGGAGGTTCACCATCATAAGGACGATCTAATGTTAAAGCAATCGTCACTGAATTGGCTTTTTGCAATAATGCTGCAATCACACCATATTCTTGTGGTGTAAAGCTATGAAATCCATCGATCCAAATATCAATATTATGAAGTACCTGTGATTCTGGAATCGCTAGCGCAAGATCGGTTAAAGTATTTTCTCCATCTACATACAATCCTTGCAAATCCTGTTCAAAGTCTTGATAAATCCGTTGTAAATCATGCAATTTATCAATTAATAAAGGAGAACGAGCTGAAGTCGACAACCGTTCACTATATTCATTTAACTGCTCTAAAGTAATCGTATGACGCTTAAATTCATTATATAATTCACTTAATTTACCGATAAACCCGAACTGATCACTAGACGTACCAAACATCCGTAATTGCGATTGATGTCGCTGAATAAGTCGATAAAGAAGCATTTTTTTACCTTCTTCACCAATCGGTGTTTTGGCACTTCCACCTACATCTTGTAGCACCCAATTCGCTAGACGGCGAAAACCATACGTTTGTACACGTACATTTCCTTTGGATTGATGAGAACGAACAAGTGCATATTGGGCTTGAAAAGAACCCTGTTCAGGAACCAGTAGCAAGATAGGCGATCCATCAGGTTGTTGTGTAATATTATCAATGATTCGCTTAGTAATTGTGGTCGTTTTGCCACTTCCAGAGCGACCTAATAAAAAATGCAATGGCATATGAGTTCACCCTTATTTATTATAGTATAGTCTTCACGATGCATAAAAATTGTTCTATTAGAGCGGTGCAATCGATGTTGACGTCGCAAAAACTCCTTTTTGTAGAACGCCGCACCTGGAAACTGCTAACCCGATAAGTAGCGAATATGTGTTCTATTTTATTATAAAAAAAGAATAGCCATCTGACAATGACTATTCGGCGTTGCTCTTGTTCGGATGTAGTTCTAACTCATAACGCTGACAGGCAATTTCAAACACATCATCATACGTAAACAGTATAAAATGACGCAGTTCCTTTAGCTCTTGCTTCTGCTGCGCTCGTTCCAAAAGTGGAGACTGACGATATTCCAACCAGTTCGACTTAATGTCCGATTGCCCTGGCGGTAGCTGATCACTATACAAATCGAGTTCTACCATATTAAAGTAGAACACCCCTTCAAAGCGAAGCGTGTACATGACAAAATCGTCTGACTCGCTTTTACTTGCTAGCGCACCATTAAACTCACCTGCTAACGTCATTCTGCGACCCAGCCCATAGTAAAGCTTATCCACATAGATCGCATCACGTCCATACAGATAACCGAGTGGCGTGATCACCGCTTCAATTTCACTTTTTTGCTCTGACAATGCAATTCCTCTTTCATGATCGATTTTATATTTATACATGATTTTTGTGAATGTGGATGTTGTAATTAAAATAAATGATTAATTATATATTTCAAAGCATATACAGTCTACTGTTTATTGTACTACAGAGACCCTAGATCAACAGCTAACATGTAAGAGGTAGCTTTAACATTCCAGAATCACGAATAGATTATTCAAGTCATCTAGCAATTTTATAAACACTCTATTAAAATTACGATTTAAAACGTTTTACTACGTACTTCAAAGATAGCGAATTTCAAATAATGTCCTTCGTCCACGCCCAAAATTTGTGGATGGTCTTTGCCTGCTGCACGCCATTCAATTAGACGTAATACTTTGCCAGCATCTTTGGCTGCATCTTGAATCGTTTCCAAAAATAGATCAGGACGCATATGATAAGAACAACTAGCTGTCACTAGATATCCACCTTCATTGACTAATTTCATGCCGTGTAAATTGATATCTTTGTATCCACGAACAGCACCTGCTACAGCACTTTTCGTTTTGGCAAAAGCAGGTGGATCCAAAATAACTACATCCCAAGAACGTCCACCCGCAGCAGTCATCGGTTTGGATGTATCTTGTTTGCTCTCTGCGCTACTACGTAATTGACGTTCATCTAGACCTTTAGCATTACGACGCAAATAATCAAAAGCATCATCGACGACAAACTCTACCCGATCTTCGAATCCGTTTAGACGTACATTTTCTTTGGCACTTTCGATTGCATGTGCCGAAATATCAAGACAAGTTACTTTTTTAGCTCCATAATGACACGCATGTAGCGTAAAGCTTCCGGTATGTGAAAAACACTCTAGCACATTTGCTCCATCCCAGTAAGGGAAATCTACAATTTTGCCATTGCGATTCATAGGCTTATGCGTTACATGTCCATCTATTTCTACTTCAGCCAATTCGATTCCGCTACGATCACCCCAACCAAGCATCAAAGGAGCAATCGAAGCACGATTTTCACGCTGATCAAAGAAATATCCTGTTTTCTGACCTTCCACAATATCGACTTCGATCAATAGACCATTTTCGGTAACGGTCACATGGCGAGGACATTCTCCGTACAATACACCTGTTACTTCTTCTAATCCTTCTAATTTACGTACAGACACATCGCTACGCTCATAGATACCAAGCGGCTGCATCACCTGTACCAATGCATCAATAATAGGTTGACGACAAGCATCCATACCTAACGTCAATAATTGTACAACCAATACTTCGCCAAACCGATCAACAATCAATCCCGGTAGAAAATCAGCTTCTCCATAGACCAAACGATACGCATTTTCAGTAGGCAAAAAACGATTACGATGTTTAAGACAGCGTGTAAATCGCTCTACAAAAAAAGCAGTATCCATTTCTTCTAAAGGTTGATACGATACAACCCGTACAGTGATCTGCGAAGCAGGATTATAATATCCTGTAGCTAAAAAGCGCTTCTGATGAGTCAGTACACTAACCAATTGCCCGGGAATAGGATCTCCTTCAACCGAAGCAATCTCATTTTGAAAAACCCATGGATGAGCTTGTTCTAATCTTTTTTTACGTTTGGGCTGCAATATCACGCTTGCCAATAGTGTTCCACTCCTTTTTTGTGTTCCTGCTAATCATTTATAATCGTTACCCTTTGTTAGCGTTCATTTCGCCAGTTTCATACATAATACATGCCAGTGCTGTCATTGCCGCTGTCTCGGTACGCAAGATACGTCGTCCTAATCCTGTAACGATAGCGCCACTCGCCTCAGCCGCTTCTACTTCTTGTTCACTAAATCCACCTTCAGGCCCTACGACAATCATCACACGTATCGCTTTGGATGCAGTCGTATCTTTGGTCAGCAATAACGATTCAGCAAAAGGTTGAACAACATCTCGAAGCTGATGCCCGTTTTCTTTTTCATAACAAAAACAGATCAAATCATAATCTGCAAACTGCTTCAATAATTGCTTCCACGATACAGGTGAATCGACCTGCGGTACACGACTGCGATGACTTTGTTCTGCGGCTTCTTTAGCTATTTTGCTCCAACGTTGAATCCGTTTCACTTCTTTACGTTCATCATATTGGACAACAGTACGCTCAGATAAAAACGGCAGAAAAGAAGATGCACCGATCTCTGTACATTTCTGAATAACACTTTCCATTTTATCGGCTTTGGGCAGACTTTGAGCAACTGTCACAAATACGACCGGTTCTCCATGTTGCTCTAATCGTTCTACGATCGACGCAGTCACTACGCCTTCGACAAGTTCTGTAATTTCAACCAATACATCTAAAGATTGACCGTTACAAGCAATCACTTGATCGCCTATACGGGATCGCATCACTCGACTAATATGACGCGCATCTTCACCAGTAATACGTACTTCTTGCTCGTCAAACTGGTCTGTGGGTACAAAATATCGCTGCATACTTCATCTACTTTCTATGTGCATTTGATAACGTGCTAACTCAAGTTAATATCATACAACTTTTAAAGGGACAGGGCTAGGTGTAATGTATCGTTCACCTGCTTCTGTCCCTTAGATTCAGTTACTTTTTAGTTCGATCTGTACTGCATTTATCCACCAAAAATGATTTTAGCAAAAGTATAAAAACTAGTAGCTAAATAACCTGCAAGATTGTACAAAGGTTGAATCGTAACCTCACGCAATGGCTGTATAAATACAAGTAATAAAAATAATAACATTGCCCATTGCTCCACTTGTTGCAATTTAGCACTAGCACGTCTTGGTAACCAATCACTCAAAATTCTATAACCATCCAAAGGTGGTAAAGGAATTAAATTAAATACGAATAAGAAACAGTTCATAGTTACCATGTAATATACAAAAGTACCAATAGCAGCATCAATTCTATTATTCGCAAAAGAACCAATAATACCAAAATAATTTAAAGCATAATAAATAATAATAGTGAAAAGTGCTAAAACTAAATTACTAATAGGACCTACAGCAGAAACTATGATTCCCATTAATCTTGGATTTTTAAAGTTCTCACGAGTCACTGGCACAGGCTTTGCCCAACCAAAACCTGCAATTAGCAATAAAATAAGTCCAAATATATCCATATGAACTGCTGGATTCAAACTCACGCGTCCAAGCAAACGAGCTGTAGGATCACCTAGTTTATTTGCAAAATAAGCATGCGAAAATTCATGTACTGTAAATCCAATAACTATTGCTAAAACATAAAAAGGTAATTCATTTAATCTTACAAATAACAATTCATTCAAAAAATCCATTCCTTACCTCTTTCTCGCAACAAAGGCAATCCAATCTTCATCCCGATGTGCGCCTTCGATAATAAATCCGGCAGCTTCTAAAGCTTCACGAACAACATCTTCTTTATTTTTATAAATGCCTGATGCGATATATACACCGTCCGGTGTTAGTGCTTCATATACATCTTCAATAAATAACAAAATAATTTCTGCTAAAATATTAGCAACTACCACTTGCACCGGTAACGTTACATTCAGCTTGGTTGTTGCATCTGCTTTGAGCACAGATAACAAATCACTTTCAAAGACAGTGATCTCTTGTTCCAATCCGTTCAGATGCGTGTTTTCTTTGGCACTGGATACAGCTACCGGATCAAGGTCAAGCGCAAGCACGCTTTTAGCTCCTAATTTAATGGCTCCAATCGCCAAGATACCCGATCCTGTACCTACATCAATGACTTCTTCTCCGCCTTTGATCACCGTTTCGAGTGTGCGTAAGCAAAGAGATGTTGTAGGATGTGTCCCTGTACCAAACGCCATTCCCGGATCTAATTCAATAATCTTTTCGATATCACTCTCAGGTGTGTAATCTTCCCATGTCGGCTTGATCGTTAGACGCTCAGAGACACGAATCGGTTTGAAATATTGTTTCCACGCATTCGCCCAATCTTCTTCGTCAACCGTTTTGAACGACATCTCTGCTGTACCGACTTCAATATCGAATTCATAAAGTTGTGCTATACGTGCACGTACTTCTTCCATCAGAATATTCATATCGGTTTCTTCTGCAAAATAACCTTGTACCACTGCTAATCCTTCAGGAATATCATTAAGCGGAAGTTCGTACCATTGTCCATATGAAGTATCGCGTGGCTTGTTCAATGTACCTGATTCTTCAATCGCTACACCACCAGCTCCAGCTTCATGCAGAAAGTTAGAAATCATTTCTACCGCTTGCTCTGTTGTATGTATAGTTAACTCATGCCATAACATTATTAATTTCCCCCTAATAGTAAAACATACGTACGATTTATTGTACTACATCTGTACGCCCAAATTCAAAATTCTCTTTCACACATCATTAACAACCGAATGAAAAGCCCGGCTCATAAAGAACCGGGCTTTCTACTCAGAGATTCTATGATTTAATCACCGCGGAAAGCACGTTTTACACGATCAAAAAAAGATTGCTCATTTTCATGAGTGTGCTCACCGTTTAATGCTCCAAATTGACGAAGCAAATCTTTTTGCTCATCACTTAGATTGCTTGGAGTTACAACAACCACTTTGATATGTTGATCCCCTTGACCTACGCCACGTAGACGAGGAACACCTTTTCCTTTAAGACGGAAATACGTTCCTGTTTGCGTACCAGCAGGCACTTTAATTTTCACTTTTTCATTCAATGTAGGGACTTCAATCTCATCACCCAAAGCTGCTTGAGCAAATGTGATTGGAATCTCACAATAGATATCATCATCTTCACGCTCGAAGAAATCATGCGGTTTAACGCGGAATACGATATATAGATCACCTGGAGGACCTCCACGTGAACCACCTTCGCCTTCACCGTTAACTCGCATTTGTGCGCCGTCATCTACACCGGCTGGAATACGAACATTGATTTTGCGTTGTTTTTGTACACGACCTGTACCGCCACAAGTACCGCATTTTTCTTCAATAATCGTACCTGATCCACCACAGTTAGAACAACTGCGACGGTTAACCATACGACCGAATGGTGTATTTTGTACCACTTCTTCTTGACCGCTACCATGACAAACGGAACATGTTTTAGGTTGAGTCCCTTTTTTGGCACCTGTTCCGTTACATGTATCACAATTTTCAGTACGGTTAATCGTAATATCGGTTTCTTTACCGAATACCGCTTCTTTAAATTCAATCGTCATCGTATATTGAAGGTCATTACCACGTTGTGGAGCATTGGGATCACGCTGTCTGCCTCCACCACCAAAGAACATATCGAAGATATCGCCAAATCCTCCTCCACCTGAAGAGAATCCGCCTCCGCCCATGCCCTGGTTAGGATCGATATGACCAAATTGATCATATTGAGAACGTTTAGAAGAATCGCTTAATACGTCATATGCTTCTTTTACTTCTTTAAATTTCGTTTCTGCATCTGCTTCTTTGTTTACGTCTGGATGATATTTACGGGCTAGTCCACGATATGCTTTTTTAATTTCATCATCGGAAGCACTTTTGCCTACACCTAGCACTTCATAATAATCGCGCTTATCTGCCATCGTTCCACCTCGACTCCTTGTAATATAGATATCTTATTTCGCCAAATCTGTATACACTTTATAATCTGTCGCACATTAGCTACACAATATCCAAGTGTATCCTTATAAACAAACGAAAGTCAAAGCACGGGATGCCCCGGCTTTGACCTTCCCACTTCATAAATGTTATTTATGTGGTGCTGATTATTCTTTATCTTTTTTCTCGTCTTCGTCAACCACTTCGTACTCAGCGTCAACAACGTTATCTTTTTGAGTGGTTGTGCCTTCAGCACCTTCTGCTGCTTGACCTTCTTGTGCAGCTTGCTCATACAATTTAACAGCAAGAGCTTGAGCCACTTCACTTAGCGCTTCTGTAGCAGATTTGATTGCTTCTACATCGTCGCCTTCCAAAGCCGTTTTCAATGTTTCTTTAGCTGCATTTGCTTTTTCTACTTCAGCTGCATCTGCTTTTTCGCCAAGATCTTTGATTGTTTTTTCAACAGAGTAGATCAATTGGTCACCACTGTTTTTAACTTCAACCAATTCTTTACGTTGACGATCTTCGTCAGCATGAAGCTCAGCATCTTTCATCATACGTTCAACTTCTTCATCGCTCAAGCCGCTAGAAGATGTGATTGTGATTTTTTGGCTCTTACCTGTACCTTTATCTGTAGCAGATACATTAACAATACCGTTCGCATCGATATCAAAAGTAACTTCGATTTGTGGTACGCCACGAGGAGCAACAGGAATATCACCCAACATGAAACGGCCCAATGTTTTGTTACCCGCTGCCATTTCGCGTTCACCTTGAAGTACATGGATTTCTACACTTGTTTGGTTATCAGCATATGTGGAATATACTTGTGATTTACTTGTAGGGATCGTTGTATTACGCTCGATCATTTTAGTAAATACGCCACCTGCTGTTTCAATACCAAGAGACAATGGAGTTACGTCAAGCAAGACAACGTCTTTAACATCACCAGTCAAGACACCTGCTTGTACAGCAGCACCCAATGCTACAACTTCATCAGGGTTAACACCTTTGTGAGGGTCTTTACCTGTTAATTTTTTGATTGCTTCTTGTACTGCTGGAATACGTGTAGATCCACCAACCAATACAATTTTGTCGATTTCGCTAGCGCTTAGACCAGAGTCTTTGATCGCTTGACGAGTAGGTCCAAGTGTACGCTCAACCAATGGAGCAGCCAACTCTTCGAATTTAGCACGAGTTAAGTTTACTTCTAAATGCTGAGGTACGCCATCTACAACAGTGATAAACGGAAGAGAAATCGTCGTTGTTAATACACCAGACAATTCTTTTTTCGCTTTTTCAGCTGCATCTTTCAAACGTTGTACTGCTGCTTTATCTTTACTCAAGTCCAAGCCTTGATCTTTTTTGAATTCACTTACCAAATAATCGATAACCACTTGGTCAAAGTCATCACCACCAAGATGATTGTCACCACTGGTTGCTTTTACTTCAAAGAATCCGTCGCCTAGTTCAAGGATCGATACGTCAAACGTACCACCACCAAGGTCATATACAAGGATCGTTTGATCTTCTGATTTTTCCAAACCGTATGCAAGCGCTGCTGCTGTAGGTTCGTTGACAATACGTAGTACTTCAAGACCTGCAATTTTACCAGCATCTTTTGTTGCTTGACGTTGGCTATCGTTGAAGTAAGCAGGAACAGTGATAACTGCTTGAGTTACCGTTTGACCCAAGTAAGCTTCTGCATCTGATTTTAATTTTTGCAAAATCATAGCTGAAATTTCTTGTGGGCTGTAGCTCTTATCATCAATAGATTCTTTGTGATCTGTACCCATATGACGTTTGATTGAGCTAATTGTACGGTCAGGGTTAGTGATCGATTGACGTTTTGCTGTTTCACCAACAATACGCTCACCGTCCTTTTTGAAACCTACAACAGAAGGAGTTGTACGTGCACCCTCTGGATTTGGGATAACGACAGCTTCGCCGCCTTCCATTACTGCTACACATGAATTTGTTGTACCTAAGTCAATACCAATTACTTTACTCATCGCAAAACTTCCTCCTAGCATCTATTTAATATATTTTTAAAAGTTGTTGTAATCATACATTCAGCAATAATACATCTTAAAGAAAAAGTTGTATTAGCTACTTACTTTAACCATTGCCGGGCGAAGTACTTTATCTTTCAGTACATAACCTTTTTGCAATTCTTCAACAACGATACCTTCTTCATGCTCATCAGACTCGACTTGCATCACAGCCTGGTGAAGTTCAGGGTTGAATGGTTGCCCTACAGCGTCCATTTGTGTCAAGCCTGCTCCTTTAAGCACTTCGTCCAACTGACGGAAGATCATATCAATACCTTTGTTAAATGATTCTAGTTCAGGGCTTTCCGGCTTAGTCGCCATAGCGCGTCCAAAGTTATCAACAACCGGAATCAACTCGGTAATCAATTGCTCGGAAGCATATTTCGCCAAGTTTTCTTTTTCCTTTTGTGTACGGCGACGGAAATTATCAAAATCCGCTTGAGCACGTAGAACACGTTGTGTCTGCTCTTCTAGTTGTGCCTGTACACGTTCTAATTCAGCTTTGGATACCATTTCATCTGATCCAGTATCGGCTGTTGTAGAACCTTCTGTTGCTTCAGGAGCAGGTACTTCGCTCTCTACAGCTTCAGTTTCTGTATGATTAACCGGGATTTCTTGCTCCGATTGATTATTTTCTTGAAAGGATTGCTCTTTATTCAAGATTGTTCACCTCCTTAAAATACGTTAATAACAGATTATTATATTTATATTGAAATAGTATCTACTAGCGATACCAATGATTCAAAATTTTAGTCATATCACGAGACAATACATTTAGAATACCGATTACTTTAGCATATTCCATTCGTGTAGGTCCCAGTATACCAATCGTTCCTAACGATTCGCCGTTCACTTCATAAGTGGCTGTAATTAGACTACAATTTTCAAAAGCCTCATGTCTATTCTCTGTACCTATACGTACTTGAATACCATTTGGTGCCGAAGCTTCGGTAATTATTTTGGAGAGTGTTGGAGTTTCTTCGAGTAGATCAAGAATACTTTTCACTTTATCCATATCTTTAAATTCCGGTTGAATCAGCATATTGGTAGCACCGCTCAAAAAAATCTTCTGTTCTTGATCCTGATCAAAAGCAGCATTGAGTGTACTCATCACTTCTTCATAATGATTCATATGGCGCTGCATCTCTTCTCCAATTTCTGAAAAGATACGTGATTTTAGTTTATACAGAGGAACGCCGATCAATTTGCTATTCAGTAAATTGACTACCTGTTCTAATTCAGAAACAGCGACACCTTCTGGAATACGAATTTTACGGTTTTCTACTTGTCCGGTATTTGTCACTATAATCGCTAGCGCTGTCTGGTCATCCAGTGAGATTAACTGAAAATGACGTAATGATGTATTAAACACTTCAGGCCCTAATAGAATCGAAGTATAGTTTGTCATATGCGACAAAACCATAGCAGCATGCTGTATAACCTGCTCTGCGGCTGTTAATTTCTCCGTAAAAAATTGTTTGAGTTCTTTTACATCTGAAGCGCCGATCGGTTGAAAAGGAGTCAGATGATCCACATAATAACGATATCCTTTATGAGAAGGAATACGTCCAGCTGAAGTATGCGGCTGTTCTAGAAAACCTAACTCTTCTAGATCCGCCATTTCATTCCGAATCGTAGCCGGGCTGTATTGCACATCGCCACGTTTGGATATACTGCGGGACCCGACAGGCTCTGCCGAACGAATATAATCATCCACGATCGCATTTAGAATCATCTTTTGACGCTCGGTTAACATGTAGTTCCCTCCTTCTAATCATATCCAGTTTGATCTTGAATTTGATGTAACACTTTTGCTTATCGTTAGCACTCAATCAACATGAGTGCTAACGACTAATACAAAAATACCAAACTGACTCGATTATTGTCAAGTTAGTTTGGCTGTTTTTTAATATATATTTAATTATATGGCTATACTTTTTGATTTATACAGCAATAACTTTCAAAACAGCGATTTCATCACAACAATGTTGTTTGGGGCAGTGAACGCAATCTGTCCATACTTTTTCAGGAAAAATGCTAGTATCTACGACTTCAAATCCATTCTTTTTGAAAAAAGAAACTTCATACGTCAAAGCCATCACTTTAGGAAGTTTTCTAGCAGCAGCATGTTCAAGTAGTGTATCTACTAACTTGGAACCTATACCCTGCCCTTTATGACCATCTGAAATACCCAAAGAACGGATTTCAACAAGGTCTTTACCTAATTGACAAAGTGATCCACAACCGACCAACTCGTTATCAATCTCAGCGACGACAAAATGTTTCAATTGACGTTGCAACGCCTCACGTGAACGCGGAAGCATAATCCCTTGCTCGGCATAACCTGCAATCATTTGATACAGTGGTTCGACATCTTCCAGTACTGCTGCTCTACAAGTCACTACGGCAGGCATTTTGCTTTCCTCCTCATAAGGTGATGCGGATCTATTGAGACTATTTAATCATTTGATCTAATCCGTATACCATTTATGTTTGTATTTTTAATTTGAAATGTTTATTTAAAAATCGCTTTTTATTTAATAGATCATTGGAATTGTAAACTGTCCTCATATACTTCAATATTTAATCTTATAAGTGAATACGTATAAATATACATTAAGATGAATGATATTTCAATAGATTTTTAGAAGAAATTTATATTATTTTTATCGGATAATGACATTGCTTTTGATTATAGTTTTTTTGATTTACCATAAAAATTTTAGCTTTACATTCATATTCTCTATATCAATGAGCTGATCTATCGGTATTTTCTGTTGATGCTTGTTTATATATAGATCACTTTTATGTTATACGCTTTAGATTGCACGATATATTAGTTACCATTTAACCAAATTCGCATTAATTATTCATGTAATTGCATAATTTCGGTTTTATTTAGCTGTTTATTATCGATTTTTATGTAAAATACAAACAAAAAACCTGAAGAATTGCTCTTCAGGTTTTTACTATATCGTTATATTATTGAGCAGTTTCTGCTTCGTGCACTAGACTGCCTACAAATTCTCCAAAAACATCGTTACCGAATAACAGCCCTTTTTCGCTTAATTTATAACCTGCTGTTGTCGGTTCAATTAAAGCTAACCGTAATAATTTTTCAATTTGCGGACGGAAAATATCATCTAACTGTGCTCCATCAAATTGACGTACAAAGCGTTCTTTGGATACTCCATCTAACAAGCGCAAGCCTACCATCATAAAGTCTTCCATTGCTTCTTCGCGATCTACTTCAAACTGTTCTAATCGCGGTAAGCCTTTCATTGCGGCTTCATTGTAAGGATTTACACCTTTGATATTCATATGACGCTTCCCGCCAACATACCCGTGCGCTCCTGCGCCAAGCCCATAATAATCTTCATTATGCCAGTAAGTGGTATTATGACGACTGCTATAGCCCGGTTTGGCAAAATTACTGATCTCGTACTGCTCGTAACCTGCTTTTTTCATGCGTTCCATCAGAAGAAGGTACATATTCAATTCATCATCTTCATCTGGTAATGGAAGTTGATTTTTTTGGAACATTGTATGGAATAGTGTATTTTCTTCAACTTTCAAGCTATAAATCGAATAATGAGGCAAATCTAACTCTAACGCACGATCAATACTGTATGACAGCATATCTAAAGTCTGATTCGGTAAACCAAACATCAAATCGATTGATAAGTTATTTAAGCCTACTTTACGTGCATTTTCCAGACTACGATATACGTCATCAATATTATGGATACGCCCAATCCCTGTTAATAGCTCATTTTGAAATGCTTGTACGCCAAAACTTACACGATTGACTCCGCCAGCTTTCATAATTGCCATTTTTTCCAGATCGGTTGTACCCGGATTCGCTTCCATTGTAAATTCGATATTTTTAGACCAATTTGGAAAATGCTTGCGAATACTTTGTAAAAAGTATTCCATTTCGTCGTTTTTGAGAACAGTTGGTGTACCTCCACCAACAAAAATCGTATCAATAACCCCAGGTGGAGTCTGTTGTACTGTATATTCCATCTCACGTTCCAACGCCCGTAAATAATCCATTACTGGCTGATCTTTGAGAACATAAGAATTAAAGTCGCAGTAAAAGCACTTATTCGTGCAAAAAGGAATGTGCATATAGATCGCACGGGGCGCGTCGCTGTGTACATTGCTATTCATGACTCTTTTTCCTCCCCGTTTGTGGATAGTAGTGTTGCTAATACGTTTCATAGTGACAAGCACTTATACTGGCATGTGCTTATAATACCAAGCGCTGATAGTAAGATATTTTGCTTTGCAAAAATCATTTTGGATTGAACTTGGTCGCACTTATACTGCCAAGTGCTAGGACAAAAGGGAAAGCCTTGCGGCTCTCCCCGAATGATCCTAGTATTGCAATTATCGTAGTACAAGATTAGAAGAAGTACTTATAGTGCCAAGCGCTGAACGTAAGATATTTTGCTTTGCAAAAATCATTGTTGGATTGGACTAGAAGAAGTCGCGCTTATGGTGCCAAGCGCTAATCGTAAGATATTTTGCTTTGCAAAAATCATTGTTGGATTGGATTAGAAGAAGTCGCGCTTATGGTGCCAAGCGCTTTAATCATCGATTTTTAGTACTGCCATAAATGCTTCTTGAGGCACTTCGACATTACCGACTTGTTTCATCCGTTTTTTACCTTCTTTTTGCTTGTCTAGCAATTTACGTTTACGAGAAATGTCACCGCCATAACATTTAGCCAATACGTTTTTACGCATCGCTTTAACCGTTTCGCGGGCAACAACTTTGGTTCCGACAGATGCTTGGATAGGAATCTCAAACATTTGACGCGGAATCAATTCACGTAATTTTTCACAAATAATCCGTCCGCGATGATATGCACGTTCGCGGTGAACGATAAAGGATAGTGCATCGACTTGTTCGCCGTTAAGCAAAATATCCATTTTCGCCAGATTCGATTTGCGGTATCCAGACACTTCATAATCAAACGAAGCATACCCTTTAGTACTGGATTTCAATTGGTCAAAGAAGTCATAAACGATCTCAGACAAAGGCACTTGATACGTAATCGTTACACGAGTGGTATCCAGATATTCCATGTTTATAAATTCGCCACGCTTATTCTGACACAATTCCATAACTGTACCTACATAATCGTTCGGTACGATAATAGATGCTTTGACATAAGGCTCTTCTACATATTCGATCTTGCCCACTTCTGGATAGTTCGAAGGGTTGTCGATCGTCATGACATCGCCGTTAGTCAATGTTACTTTGTAAATAACACTTGGAGCGGTTGTAATCAAAGGAATATTGAACTCACGCTCAATACGCTCTTGAATAACATCCATATGAAGCAGTCCTAAGAATCCGCAACGGAAACCAAAGCCAAGTGCACTTGAAGATTCAGGCTCAAAGCTGAGCGAGGCATCATTCAATTGCAATTTCTCTAAAGCTTCACGGAGATCGATATAATCGGAAGATTCGATAGGATACAGTCCGCAATATACCATTGGATTGATTTTGCGATAACCTGGTAAAGGTTCTGGTGTTGGATTCTTAGCATCAGTGACCGTATCACCGACACTGGTATCGCCAACGGTTTTGATCCCCGCTACAATAAATCCTACATCCCCTACGTTCAATTCATCGACAATCGCCATCCGTGGCATGAATGCCCCTACTTCAATAACTTCAAATTCTTTACCTGTTGCCATCATTTTAATTTTGGAACCGGATTTGATTTTGCCATCAATAACACGAATATAGACAATAACGCCTTTATACGGATCATAATGAGAATCAAAAATCAATGCTTTAAGCGGCTTATTCGGATCTCCTGTAGGTGCAGGTACTTTTTGTACCACTTGCTCCAAGATTTCCTTAATACCGATTCCTGCTTTGGCAGAAGCCAGTACAGCGTCGCTTGCATCCAGTCCAATAACATCTTCGACTTCTTGCTTCACCCGTTCAGGATCAGCACTTGGAAGATCGATTTTGTTGATGACTGGCAAAATTTCTAGATTGTTATCTAATGCCAAATAAACGTTAGCTAACGTCTGAGCTTCGATACCTTGCGCCGCATCAACGACAAGCAAAGCGCCTTCACAGGCTGCTAGACTACGAGATACTTCATACGTAAAATCGACGTGTCCCGGTGTATCAATCAGATTCAGCAGATATTCCACACCATCATCTGCTTTGTACACAAGACGAACGGCTTGTAATTTGATCGTGATTCCACGTTCACGTTCCAAGTCCATTTGATCGAGTACTTGTGCTTGCATCTCACGCGAAGTGAGCGCGCCTGTATATTCCAAAATACGGTCAGCCAAAGTGGATTTACCGTGGTCTATATGCGCAATGATTGAAAAATTACGAATTTTTTGTTGTCTTACTGACATATCAGTCATGCCTTACCCCCAACACAAGCCTGAAATATACTGCTGATTATTGAAAAAAATCAACAATCCCATTAATCCGTTTATTATAGCAGTTGAGCGATTTTACAGCAATCCCACATCTGAAATATCATTGCTTATAGTCAATAATGGTATTGCATTTGCCTAGGGTACATGATAGAATATTTAAAGTTGTGAAGAATACGTATATGCTCTACAGGAGGTGAATGTAATTGCCTAACATTAAATCCGCGGTGAAACGTGTAAAAACTAGTGAAAAACGTCGTGCGTTGAACGCTTCTCAGAAGTCTGCTCTTCGTACAACAGTTAAAGCTGCTGATACTGCACTTGTGAATACTGATGTAGAAGCTGCAAAAGCTGCTGTAATCGCTGCTTCCAAGAAGCTTGATAAAGCTGCTACTAAAGGTCTTGTCCACAAAAATGCGGCTGCTCGCAAAAAATCCCGTTTGGCTAAAAAACTAAACGCGATTTCTAGCCAAGGCTAAATTTCGTGCAACAGATGATTGAATGTATTCATCATCTGCATATGATAAACCCCTGCTTCGGCCATTCCGAACAGGGGTTTATTTTGTTGCTTTGAAGTCACAAAAAAAGGCTTACCCACAGATGATAGATTGCGGGTAAGCCTTTTTTATTTATTTTGGTATATATTATTTTTATACATTGCTTATGCAACGCATCTCAAGCTCCCAAACGTAACAAAAACATTTCCAGCCCCAATACTTTATCGATCGCTCCTGTTTTCATCTGATAATCCAATCTGGCTAGATGTGCCAAAATCGAGCGTAATTTCTGACTATCGAATTTGCGAGCCTGTTCACCGGCTAACTTCACTACATACGGATGCAGACTTAATTGAGAAGCCATCTGCTGTTGCGAATAATTCTGCCCTGCTAATTCTTTAACTTGCAACATAATTCGGAATTGACGAGCAATCAGAGCGGCAATTTTAATCGGCTCTTCACGTTGTTTTAGTAAATCATAGAAAATAGTCAAAGCTTGCTCTAAGCGAACAGCAGCAATCTGCTCGACTAATGCAAATACATTTTGCTCTGTACTGCGTGCAACAAGGTGATGCACATCTTCTACTGTGATTGTACCGCCTTTGCCTGCGTGTAGACACAGCTTATCCATCTCTGCCGCTAAAATACCCAATCCTGTCCCTGCAGACTGTACAAGTGCCTCTGCGGCGGTTGTAGAACATTCACATTCTAACTTTTTAGCATGACGGATCAACCATTGTAACAATTCGTCTGCACCCATTGGTTGGAACGGTAAAAGGCAAGCTGATGATGATTTGAGCGCTTTGACTATTTTTTTACGCTCATCTAACTTTTCACCCTGTACCCAGAAAATAATAATACTGTAATCAGCAGGATGTTCCATATATTTAAGTAACGAATCGATACGATGTTCGATTTTGGTATCTTTGCCTGCTGTCAGCACAGAAGAATCTTTCACAATCATTAATTTGCGCGGCACCATAAAAGGAATCTCTTCTGCTTCTTCAATTACCGTTTCCAGCGGTGTATCTGCAAGATCGTACTGAGCCAAAGCAAAGTCTTTATGTTCAGGTTCGATCAGTTGAGCTGTCGCAAAATCAATAAATTCACGAATACGATATTTTTCATTGCCATAGCATACATAAATAGCGGCTGGCTGATTATTTTTAATATCTTTACTTGCTGTTTTTAAGTCCATACTCCGTCCCCCCAAGTTCGTCCTTTTTATTTTAACGGAAAAAGGAGCATACGACAAAGAACTTTCCAACATACTCGGAAAGTTCTTTGTTTACACTTGTTATCACGTACATCGATATTACTGAAGTCCGGCTGTAGAAAGTTTATACCATTTGGTTTTGCCTTCTTTAGCTACTTGATAATTAAATGTTTTGCCATCTTTGGTCCATTGACCGTTTAACCACGTACCATCAATTGTAGCTGTAGCCACGACAGTGCGACCATTAATATTGTTTTTGGATAAGCTATCGAGTCGCAACGTATTCGATGTGGTTAACACCACGGCAAATGATGAACTCGGAGATACCCACTCTTGTTCTTGTTGTATCGTATTCGTACTAAATGAACGAACTTTGCTATCATCTTTGGCTTTAGAATCAGCTTCCGGTGCTAGACTATACGTTTTAGGTTTGGCATCATTATTGGATGCCTCAGGCGTAGTGCCAGAAGCATTGTCTTTAGATGCTGAACTATCTTTGGATGAACTATCATCTGTACTTGCTTTTGGTGCTACTGGAGATGATGATTCATCGTTATTTGCAGTACTTGGGGTAGTGCTGTCTGTTGATTTGGAACTGTTGGAAGAACTGCTATCTGCTGTTCCTTCATCTGTCCCTGTTGCAGGAGATGATTCGCTCGTACCACTACTATCTGTATCTGGTGCGATTTGTTGCTCTCTCATCAACTGATCTTCATTGTTGCTTGTACCATTGCCTGAACTCGGCGGACTTGATTCTGGTGCAGTCTGGGAACTTGCTGGCGGATTGCCTCCCTTGTTGCCTGAAGAAGGAGTGCTTTCCTGGCTAGTGCCTGTACCTGTATCAGGAGTCGATTTATCCGGCGTTGTTGGTTGTTGATCTAATGTTCCACTTCCACTGTCAGGTGTTACTTTTTGTGATTCTTCAGACTGTGGTTGTGTGTTCGTTTCAGGTGAAGTTGTTGATTCAGGCGTATTGGTTGCAGGTGCTTGTAAGGTAGCATCTTGTTCAGCTTTCGATTTCGCTGCGCCTGTTTCTTGATCTTTGGTCTGTTGCTCCATACTTATCGCAGACGGTGCTGGTCCTGCATCTGAAAGTGTTTTGGGTTCATAAGTTGCAATCGAAACTCCAAGAATAACACCAGCAGCAACCAGTCCACCAATCGTTCGTACTGGCAAGCGATCTCGCCATGAACTGCGCTGTCTACGACGTTCTGTAAATTCATCTTGTTTCTCATGTTGCGGTTCCATAATGCCAATATCAGAAGCAATCTCAGCACGACGTTCGGCATCGATATCATCTAAAGTAGGTAATATAGAATCGACTAGACTAAATTTGGGTTTGACATCAGGTAATTTCTCAAGCTGTAAAGATAAAGCGCTCATTATTCGAAATGTATCCGCATCATCAGGATTATTATCGATATGGCGGAACAGGATATCAGCATCTTCCTCGCTTAGATCACCGTCCAAATAGCGGTTCATCCATTCTTCCGCTACTTCACGTTTCATCCAGTCACTCCTCCTTTCTCATAATCTGCAAGCAGACTCTGTAATTGTTGACGGGCACGAAACAAATACGATTTCACAGTATTCAATGGCAAATCAAGACAATCTGCTATTTCGTTATAGGATAAATCTTGAATATAACGGAGTACAATAACGGTTCGGTGATGCTCCGGTAATTGATTGATCGCTTCACGTACATCTTCTGATGTATAAGCACGCATAACATCGTGTTCTACATTATCGCGACCTTCAAAAACCATCTCATGCTCATCAATCGAGACCGTCGGCTTGCTACGTCTAAATTTATCAATACATACATTTGTTACGATTCGTTGTACCCATGTTTTGAATTGTGCTTTTTCTTCATAGGAACCGATTTTGGTATAAATACGGATCAAAGCTTCCTGAGCCGCGTCTAGAGCATCTTGTTCATTATTTAAAATGTAATATGCCGTTTTGTAGACATGATGTTCTATCTCTCTTAATAGGGTGATTAGAGCATCCCGGTCTCCCGCTTGGGCGGCCTTGATGAGTCCCTGCTCCACCACGGAGGATCCCCCTCTCCTTACAACTATTCAGACGCAATCTATTGCCTAATAGTTGCAGTTATTTTCAAATTAATTTTAATGTTTTGATTCATTTGAATAATTAGTGGTCTACGCGCTTTATCTTGCATTGCTGGAAGATGTGAACTCTGTTGTTATAAAGACTTACCCTATGTAGGATTCATCCGAATCGAATGCACAGATGTAAACGGTTCAAGACTGTATTTAGAATAACAGAAACACTTGTATTCGTCATCCCGACAGCGGAGATGAATACAAATACAAGTGTATACATTAGCTTATCTACAATACAAGTATTATGGTAAAGGATACATGACCCGCTGTAACATTTCTCCATCTGGATGTACTTGAATCTGTATTTCTCCTTGCAGATCGGTTCGGGCGACTTCTGAATCTACCTGTTCTATTCGCTCTAGTACTTCTTCTGTAGGATGACCATATGTATTGGTAGCTCCTACAGAAATAACAGATAGAGCAGGTTGCCAGTACTGTAGCCATTCACTGGAAGAAGACGTTTTGCTACCATGATGTCCAATTTTGAGTACATCAATAGGAAAAGTAGACTCCGCTAATGATGCTGTAAAAACGGAATTATTTTTAAAAGTAGAAGATTGTTGAAGCTGATATAAAATCCCTTGTTCTTCTGCTTGATCTGCATCTCCTGTAAACAAAAAATGACGTTGATTCATCGTAAGTAAAAAAACGACAGAATAATGATTTTGATTTTCTTCGCGTGGTAATCCTTTGGTATAGGTAGATGTTGCATTCCTTTGATTCGGCGTTTCCGGAGCTAAAAAGGTTAACGTTGTCTGATCATCTATCTGTAATTCACTACCCGGTATAGGTGCAATCAAAGGAATCTGTTGATCCAGTATAGTCTTCATTAAAGGATTGAGACTGTCTCCATCCGGTAAAGTACCATTAAAAATAAAATGATGTACAGGAATCTGTTCGATAACAGCTTGCAATCCTCCTGCATGATCATGATCACCATGAGTTAAAAGTACAGCATCTAAATGATGTATCCCTCGTTTTTTCAATAATGGCACAAGTAACTTGTTGCCGATCTCGTATGGATTCTTTCGTTTTCTCCATTCTTGTCCAAGACGTTCAAATGTCATCGTTCCGCCACCATCTACTAGTATCTGTTTTCCTTGTGGCGTAGTAATCAAAATGCTATCTCCTTGTCCGACATCTAAATACTGGACTGTTCCTGCTCCTGAAGTGATAGGTTGAGTATATCCATACACAATTAAACCCATCATGACTAAGCCACTTGCACAACAAGCTATATACCTACGCTTCATCCATGGAGATATATAAGAGATAGTATGCCAACTAGATTGTATTTTACGCACAAATCCCAAAGAAGATTGAACATGATAACTACTATATTTATTAAAATGATTTGCTACAAAAAGACGTTGATCTAACGGCTGAGTGTAAGCCTCTTGCTGATTAGTGGTATCACCATTTTTCAAAGAAAGATGCACAGATTGTTCGCGAAATTGCCACTGCATTATATGTTGTAGACAACGCAAACCTGTATACAGCATTACATAATATAACAAGATCCATAGGATAGACGGTGAATACCAGATTGTTAACATTCCGGGTACGATATCGATCCAATCTACCAGATGAAATGTCCATGTATTAATCCATGAGATCACATTGCCTAAGCTATTCGCTACTGGCAACCACAGATAACTAAGAGCAAGTACAAGCGACCCAGCAGGCAATACAATCAAACTTACAATTGGAACAAGAATAAAATTAGCAACCGATGATAAAATCGAAAACTGATTAAAATAATAAATCGTTAAAGGAAACGAAATCATCTGAGCTACCCATGTTACTGCTAACGCTCCTGCCCATTTGGGTGGTAGCTTCTGAAGCAACGGTTGAACTAACGGCACAAAAATAACTAATCCAGCAGTCACGATAAAAGATAATTGAAAACTAACATTCAGTAAATAATAAGGTTCATATAACAACATTCCTATACAAGCAGCACATAATATATGTAATCCATCTTTGAGTATTCCACGACTAAGCGCATATAGACCAATCATTCCCATTATTCCTGCACGAACCGCTGAAGGAGAAGCACCTGTTAATAACACATAAATAGGCAGTAACACTATGACAATTAAGCAAGCCCGTTCTTTGGTGATCTTCATCTGACGCAATAACCACAACAAAATCGCTGTATAAATCGCTACATGCAGACCGGATATAGCAAGAATATGAGTTAATCCTTGTCTGGAAAAAGAAGCAAATGTCTCGGGATCAAGGTCACCGGAATCACCTATCAATAACCCTTTCATATATCCACGATCATGATCATCAAATAGCATATCAATTCGCGCTCCCAAATTAGCTCGAACTTGATCGTTATAACGTAATAATTTCCATGTCCACATCGTTATTTGAGATAAAGGTACAGTTGTCTGTGTTAGCGATGTTGCTCCTTTGGCGCTAATAATCCAGTGGACATATTGAGTACGTAGATAATGACGATAATCAAATGTATTAAAATTACGAGCTTCTCCAGGCACTTTCCATATCCCTTGAATCTTTACATGGTCTCCACGTTGCCATAAAGCTACTGTCTGTAATTCTGCTTCAGTTGCTAATTTCAGTTGAATTCTTACCTTTTCTGGTGTAGTAAGTGATTGATTTTCTTGTAATTGATATATATTCATAAAAAAAGTAACCAGATCTCCATCGACTTTGATCGGACTGGCAATTATACCTTTACCTTGCACCGGCTGGTCGATCATCTGTGACTCTTGGAGTTGAAGTGTAGCCGGAATATCACTACTATTACGTACTTCATTCCAGTGCCAGTAGATTGACGCAATCAACATTACAGAGCCAAGTATAAGTATAGAACGTTGAACCTGCGGAAATATCAGATACGCTGAAAATAAAATCAAACTTAGTCCGCTCAATACCCACCAGATATATTCGCTTGTTAGACAAGCGATCATGCTTCCTCCAACCCATACCACGCATAAAGCAACCAGTGGACGTGTTTGCAATACTTCTCTCTCCGTTCTTATTTGTTTTTCGAAAAAGAAATCAATCGTTCTATATGATTATGATGTGATGCAACAGGCATTCTATTCTTGAGAATGGCTATTCTATGCTCTATATTCATCTTGCCCTCTACGCAAAAAAAAGAACCATTACCTTACTAAGCCACGTCCATCTTCTACAGATGTTGTGTACTTACAAGATAATGGTTCTTCCATATATCGTTCCCTATTTGCGATGAGGGCAGATGAATCGTATGAGATTAGCTGATTACTGTGGTATCAGGTGGTGGATTGTAATGATCCAACTGACGGAAAATAATACCTTTTTGCTGCATCATAGCTGTAACTTTGCGCGTATCTTTAGGATAAGGACGATAATACACGATCTCAACAATACCACTATTGGCTAACATATTTGCACATGTCCAACAAGGCTCATCGGTAACATATACGACCGAACCTTCGCGGTCAGCACGATCGGTAAAAAGGAGTAAATTCTGTTCAGCGTGAATCGTACGGATACAACGTTGCTTTTTGACCATTGTTTCCACACCATCTACTTTGACCAGTTCTACTTCTTCTGAGATCATACAACCATCTTCAGAACAGTCAGGTACACCCATTGGTGCTCCATTATAAGCGGTACCGAGTAACTTTTTACCTTGTACCAGTACTGAACCAACATGGCGACGTGGACATCGTGAACGTGTCGAGACCATATGAGCAATATCCATAAAATACGTATCCCAATCTTTACGTACCACTCTTACTCCCCCTTACATCCCCTAAAGCTGTACATAAGGCAATATCTTGGCTAACATTTTGCTACCGATTCCTTTTACATTATCCAGTTCATTCACACTGCGAAAAGCGCCATGCGTATTGCGATAATCAATAATCGCTTGTGCTTTCTTTTCTCCAATACCCGGCAATTCAGTTAGTTCAGACAGACTCGCATGGTTAATACTAATCTTGCCATCCTGTGTGCGGGCTGATGGTGCTGGATTTGTAGCAACAGTCTCGGTATTCGATGATGTTGAACTTGTAGACTCTGATGTTGCGATCGGAGTCTTGATCGATGGTTGCTGACTTGTAGAAGCAGTTTCAGTAACGACCGTATCTTTGGCTTTGGCTACCTCGACTACCTTCTCTTTAGGAGAATCTGTTGCTGATGAGGTTTCACCTTTGGAGCGATCTGTCTGATCTGTTGTTGCTTTGGATGTAGATTCATCCAAAGTCGAACTTGGTGTTGTCGTTACTACCTGATCTTCTACAAGTGAAGCTTGTGCTTGTTCATGTAAAGCTGTCCATTTGGTTTCTTGATCGCTGGATTGTAAAGTTCCAAACACAATCAATCCTGTTCCAAGCACCGCGGAGACTACCGCTGTCCACATGATATCCCGTCTCATAATGACACCTCTGCCGTCGGGATTCCAGTACATTACCGGAATCCCGGTAATAGACTCCCATCGCATAGGAGGTTAAACGATGTTACTTTTGTACGTTCAGATCAAACAATACATATATTAGCTATATCAATCGGTCAGTGATTAGTTAGCAACAATATTAACTAATTTGCCCGGTACAGCAATTACTTTACGAACTGTTTTGCCTTCAATCGCTTGTTGAACTGCTTCTAAGGATAGTGCAGATTCTTCCATCGCTTTGGCATCCAGATCTTTAGCAATTTTGTTACGTTGTACAATTTTACCATTGACTTGAATAACAATTTCTACTTCAGATTCAGTTGTCCATTGCTCATCAAATGTAGGCCATTCTACATACGTAATACTTCCTTCGTGACCCAGACGAGCCCATAGTTCTTCTGCAATATGTGGAGCAAGAGGAGATAACAATTGTACGAATTTCTCCATTAGATCACGTGGCAATACGTCTGTTTTGTAAGCATCATTCACAAAGATCATCAACTGACTAATCGCTGTATTGAAACGAAGTCCGTCTAAGTCTTCTGTTACTTTTTTGATCGTTTTGTGAGCTGTACGTTTGAATGCTTCATCGCCTTCACCGTCTGTGATTTTGGCATTCAATTGTCCTTCATCTGTAATAAATAGACGCCATACACGAGATAAGAAGCGATACATGCCTTCTACACCATTTTCATTCCAAGGCTTCGTTGCTTCAAGTGGTCCCATAAACATTTCATATAAACGTAATGTATCTGCACCATATTCGCTAACGATATCATCTGGATTAATAACATTACCACGAGATTTACTCATTTTCTCATTGTTATTACCTAGAATCATCCCTTGATTGACAAGCTTTTGGAAAGGTTCTTTGGTATCGACTACACCGATATCGTATAGCACTTTATGCCAGAAACGAGCATACAATAAGTGAAGTACAGCATGTTCTACTCCACCGATATATAGATCGACAGGCAACCATTCTTTTTGTTTCTCTGGTGAACACAAAGCATCATCATTATGTGGATCAATATAACGCAAGTAATACCAGCAACTACCTGCCCACTGTGGCATCGTGTTTGTTTCACGACGTGCTTTCATCCCTGTTTCTGGATCGATCGTTTCTACCCAGTCAGTGATATTAGCTAGTGGTGATTCTCCTGTACCCGAAGGTTTGATCTGATCGATATCAGGAAGCAATAAAGGTAATTCTGATTCAGGAACAGTCTTCATCGTTCCATCTTCTAAATGCAAAATAGGAATAGGCTCTCCCCAGTACCGTTGACGGCTAAACAACCAGTCGCGTAGACGATACGTAACTTTACCTTGTCCCTTACCATTTTCCTCAAGCCATGCAATCATTTTGGCAATCGCATCTGTTGTATTTAATCCATTTAAGAAATCAGAATTCACATGTTCGCCTTCGCCTGTATACACTTCTTCTTGTACACTGCCTCCAGCTACTACTTCTTTAATTTCCAAATCGAATTTTTTCGCAAATTCCCAGTCACGAGCATCATGTGCAGGAACCGCCATAATAGCGCCTGTACCGTAACCTGCAAGTACATAATCAGCGATCCAGATTGGTAATTTCTCGCCACTTGCTGGATTAATTGCATAAGCACCTGTAAATACACCTGTTTTGTCTTTTGCTAAATCTGTACGTTCTAGATCACTCTTATGTGTTGCTTGATCTTGATACGCTTTGACAGCATCTTTTTGCTCAGGTGTTGTAATCACATCGACTAACTCGTGTTCAGGAGCCAATACGCAATATGTTGCACCAAATAAAGTATCTGCACGTGTTGTAAATACGGTTAGATTTTTATCGGTTCCTTCAATATCAAAATGCACTTCTGCACCGACAGATTTGCCGATCCAGTTACGCTGCATATCTTTGATACTTTCGGTCCAATCCAATTCTTCCAAATCGTCCAAAAGACGCTCTGCGTATTCTGTAATACGTAGTACCCATTGACGCATCGGTTTGCGGACAACCGGATGTCCTCCGCGTTCACTTTTGCCATCAATAACTTCTTCATTCGCAAGTACTGTTCCTAAAGCTTCACACCAGTTCACAGCGACTTCATCTACATAAGCAAGCCCTTTGTTATACAATTGGATAAAGATCCATTGTGTCCATTTGTAGTACTGTGGGTCAGTTGTGCTGATCTCACGATCCCAATCATAAGAAAATCCTAGTGATTTAATTTGACGGCGGAAATTATCGATATTTTTGAATGTAATATCACGTGGGTGTTCGCCTGTATCCATTGCGTATTGTTCTGCTGGTAGACCAAACGCATCCCATCCCATCGGATGAAGTACATTAAAACCACGCATACGCTTGTAGCGAGACACGATATCTGTAGCTGTATATCCTTCAGGATGCCCTACATGCAGACCTGCTCCAGATGGATAAGGAAACATATCCAATGCATAAAATTTCGGTTTACCTGGTTCTTCTTGTGTTTTGAATGTTTTGTGTTGATCCCAATATCCTTGCCACTTCGGTTCGATCTGCTGTGGATGATAACCAGGTTGAGTTGTTTTTGAATCTGTCATCAATGTGTCCTCCTTCGATCTTAACGATCGTGTGTGTCTGTCGTATACCTGTATTTCATTCATAGCTTACTGCTCATATGCGACAAAAAAACCTCTCATCCATAGCGCATAATATCGCTAGGGACGAGAGGTTGTGTCTCGCGGTACCACCCTAGTTAGTGAACAAGCATACTTTGCTATCCACTCACTTAGTTGCCTGATAACGGTAGGAAGCCGATGTCGTTCAGAAATAGGATAACTACGCTGACTATGTACTGATAAAAATAACAGCGTATTCCAATATTCTTGCAACATATCTCCAAGGCGAGTTCATATCAGCATCATATCGACTTGCACCACCCGTCGACTCTCTATCATTACATGCTTACTAATATTACTATTCCTTTTCACTGAGCATTGTATTATAAAATATAACAATAGCTCTATTTTAAAAAATTCGCCCTGGAAAGTCAATGATTACGCAATATTCTCTTGTACTTTACGTTTACCGGCTACTTTAGCAGCATCTTCTTCTGGAGTTGTAATAAACTTGGTAATAATCGCGCTGATAAAGTAAAGAATCGCGAATACCCATACCACTCCTTCTGCACCGATCACACCGATAAAAGCAAATGCGATAGCAGGAGCAATAAACGCCGATAAACCAGCACCTAGATTGACGATAGACATCGCAGGGCCTTTGTTGCCTCCTGCTACGGATGGAGCAAGTGCTGCAATAGGAACATAGCCCGCTAACAATCCACCCCAGATAAATCCAACAATCGTGGTGATCCACAAGTTACCGTTTGTCCATTCAGGGACATAGAACAATAATAATGTGAAAATACCACAACCTACTCCACCGAACCACATTACGGTCTGTCTCCAACCAAATTTATCACCAATAATACCGAATAATAAATTAAACACGATATTTCCTAAAAAGATCGTTCCCCAGATGTTCAACCATGTACCTGTTGCGATTCCGTATTGTGCCATATGTAATGGTAAAAATACAGGGAATCCGTAAGAACCTACGCTATTAATAACCCGTACAATACCGCTTAATCCAACTTTGGGATGGGTTTTGACGATCGTTAATCCTTTACCCAATTCGCGTAACGTTTCACGAGCGTTGCCTGCTTTTTTGGGTAAACGGTCACGATTGATCAACAGAGCAAAAATAGCACCGATTCCAGCAAGCACAACAGCACTCCATAACGTCTGCATATATCCTAGATTTTTGATCGCATAACTGGAATAATATGCACCTAATACAAACATCCCGCCTGAGTAGGCTACCCAGAACCAGCCAATTGCTGTACTTAATTTGTGCTCAGGACTACGATAAGTTACCCATGTTAAAAAAGAATAAGCAAACAATGGATACCCAAATCCTTTAACCGCATACGTTAATAACATAATAGGATAATTTAGATCGGTTATACCAAAAGCGATAAAAGCAGATGTACCGATTACATAAGCGATAAATCCAATGAACATTGATTTTTTGGCTCCAAATGCTTCTAAAAATACGCCAGAAAACCATGACGCAATTGCTAGTGTAATACCATATACCGTAAATAAAAGACTGGCATCCTGCACGCTAAGCCCTCGTTCTACCAGATAAGGGCTTAACCAACCTGCTTCTAATCCATCTCCCATCATAAAAATCAATACTCCGAGATATCCCCATACTAATGTTTTGGGAATCCCTATACGATCTAATACGTTCATGACATACACTCCTTTTTCAACTTTACTGGTAAGCTACTGTTCTCAAATACTACTTTCAGATGAAGAAGTCGTTGTCGCAGACTCCGCTAATTGTAATTGTGCAAAAAAGAGCTGCGCCTTATGCCATTGTTGGTAATCTTTTTGCAATGCCTCAGAAGATTGTGGTTGAAATGTAGTGATCTGTTCTGTCTGAGTAGACTGTATATCCAAAGCTTCATTACAGATATAAGCTGCTCCTACAATCGAAGCATGTTCAAATCCTGTGCGGATACGGATTTCTTTACCTAATAGATCAGCAATACTTTGAATAAGTGTACGGCTCTGTAGTCCTCCTCCACATGCCCAAATATACGGACGATCCAGCAAGACCACCTGTGCCAATTGATCGAAATTCACTTTGATAGAAAAAGCAATCTCGTGTAATGCTGATCTGACAAAATGAGCCCGGCTTAATTGATCTGACAGCGGAGCATCGAATAGAAATCCGCCACGTACCCGCGCATTTTTGGCAGAAGATAAATAAGAACCTAATGCTGCTACACATTGACTTTCTTCCAGTTCATTCATCTCTTGCTCCATCATGGCGTATCCTTCATTGGGATAGAAAATAGATTGCAATTTCTGATAGTTCAGACCGGTGATACCTGGATTCGTTTCGATCAAAAATTGATGTGGTGTTGTATACGCATTAATCCAAGCTTGTGCTGATTTATCTGTTGTAAATGTATCTGTAATCTTAGCGATAGGTGTAGTTGTACCGGATACAATAACAATATCTTCTGCTCCTGCACCTGTACTATGGATAGCCAATTGCGTATCCCCGCCACCTACGATAACAGGTGTATCTACAGGCAAGTTCAATTCTGCTGCTGTACCCGATGTTAATGTCCCGAGCACGCTACCTGAAGGTATTAATGAAGGCAACACTGTTGGTGCAATGCCAAAGGTGTGACACATTTCTGTAGACCAATCACTATGTTCTACATTATAGAGAAGAGTCTCACATGCTTGAGACGGTTCGTAACTTAACACACCACTAAGCGCATACGTTACCCAATCGCTAATACTGGTAAAACGATTCAATCGTTGATACTGCTGAGGATGACGCTCCCGTAATCCGACTAATTTCATTGCTGAAAATAAAGCAGACGGTGCTCTGCCTGTGATCGGATAAATAGAAGCTTGGTCGCTATAGTGTTCTTCCCACTCACGTCCCCGATTATCAATATTCGGTAATCCTAGATAAGATTCACCTGCTTCATCAATCAGTACGATACCTTGACGCTGGCTCGTTGAAGTGACAGCGATAATCTGAATATCAGGAACGTTAGATAGTGCTACTTTAGCAAGCCCTGCAATCTGTTCCCACAGTACTTCCGGTATAAAATGACGTGCATCTGGATACTGATTGTCATTGTGATACAAAATATCAGCTCGCTCAATCGACAATACGTTACCGTTGATATCGACAACAGCTACACGAGCATTACCGGTACCGATATCAAAGACTAGATAGGCTTGTTGTGTCATCGTTAATATCCTCCAAAATCGCTTTATTATAAAGTACTTTCACTGCGGTGTTATGATGCTCAAACCACTCTATGAGTGCCGTATTCATAATTTCTACATGATGATCTTCAACTTCATAAGTGGCACCTGCTAAATGTGGAATTGCTAAAACATTTGGCAATGAAATCAGTTCATAATCTTTAGGAAGTGGCGGTTCTTGATCAAACACATCGATAATCGCTCCACGAATCTGATTTTGTTGTAATTGTTCAACCAGTGCATGATGATCTACTACTACAGAACGGGCAGTATTTACAAAAATGGCGTCTTTTTTCATTGATTGCAATAATTCTGTACCGATTAATCCTTTGGTATCTTCGGTTACAGGTAAATGAATCGATACAATATCGCTTGTAGCAAATAACTCAGCTAACGATACTTTTTGATCACGCGGATCAGGGCTGGTTACATAGGGATCGTAATAACGAATATCACAAGGGAAGCTCCGTAGTATGCCTGCTGTACGCTGGGCCACTGCTCCAAAACCAACCATACCGACTGTTTTGCCAGCCAGTTCATTGCCTTTAAACTTGAGATAAGCAGTTAAGCTACCACTTTGCCATTCCCCTGCTTCTAACCATTGACTGGATGAAATAATACTGCGTAAAAAGGTAATTAGACTACCGACTACCATTTCAGCTACAGCTTGTGCATTACGTGCTGGCGTATAGAAAACAGGAATACGACGATCTGTAGCTACAGGTACATCTACATTAGAAGGAGTTCCTCGACAGACACCGATAAATTGCAATTGAGGTACAGCTTTAATCACCTTTTCAGTAATTTGATCCAATTCTGCAATAATCGCATCTGCTCCGGTTGATTGTAATAAAGAGATTAATTCATCTTCTTGATAAGCTTGCCCATGATCTTTCCAGCAACGGTAAATGACTTCTCCAAACGTATCTGCTAGTTGTTGACGACCTTGCTCATGATAAGGGGCAGTAATTAATATTTTCATTATTCAATCTCCTTTGGTACACTTAGGTGCAGTGTTATTTAAGTGAAGCTTTAAAGTAAGAAAGTGACTTGATATAGAGAGTTCTTGGTTTGCTACTAATAACGTCATCATTTGACAATATAATCAACTGACTCACCGACAATATACAAAAAACCTCTTTCCCACATCAAGGAAAGAGGTTCGCTATCTATTCATTATAATATTCAAATCATACGAATAAAATAATGCAATAATTCATCCTGCTTTCCTATCTCCCAAGCGATTCAAGCTTGCTGGAATTGGCACGTTTTTGCCGAGGTTTCATAGGGCCAGTCCCTCCACCTCTCTGGATAGAAAATCTAATGTATGTAGTTGTCGAAAAAAACTTGCAAATCGATATCAGACACGATAAGGTATAAAACATCTAAATTTGTCGAATTCGAAATAATTTTCTTTATTCTAATTAAACCTAGTAAAAAAGTCAACATTAAATCTAAAATTTAATTTATGATAGTTTATAACGTATTCAAAGTCTATTTCTGCCATTATTAAGGTATGGGTATTACGAAAGGAGCATGATGTATGTCTAGTTATGTTGATCAACAAGATGGAGTATTTCCTTCAGTCTGCTCGCTCGATTGTCCTGATCAGTGCGGACTGCTTGTTCATAAAGAAAAAGGTAAAATTATCAAAATCGCTGGAGATCCTAATCATCCTGTTACCAAAGGGAACATCTGTAACAAAGTTCGTAATATGACAGAACGTATCTATGATACTAAGCGCCTGACTACTCCGCTCAAGCGGATCGGAGCAAAAGGCGAAGGTCTTTTTGAACCTATTTCTTGGGAAGAAGCGATTACTACAATTACTTCCAAGTGGAAAACATTAATATCCACTTCCGGCCCTGAAAGTATTCTCCCGTATAGCTTCTATGGCAATATGGGCAATCTATCTGCTGAAGGGATGGATCGCCGCTTTTTCCACCGGATGGGGGCAAGTCTTTTAGAGCGCACCATTTGTACAGCCGCTGGTTCAGCAGGTTATAAATATACAATGGGTGGCAGTATTGGTACCGATCCTGAAGATACGGTAGATACAAAGCTATTTATTTTCTGGGGCATTAATGCAGTTAGCACTAATATGCATCAAGTGACTTTAGCGCAACAAGCTCGCAAAAAAGGCGCTAAAGTTATTGTGATCGATGTGCACAAAAATCAAACTGGACGATCTGCGGATTGGTTTATTCCGATTTTGCCAGGAACAGATAGTGCACTCGCTCTAGGGATGATGCATATTTTATTTGCTGAAGACAAAGTGAATGAGGATTTTATGAAGCAATATACAGTAGGACACGAACAATTGCGTGAGCATGTAAAGCAATATGACCCTGCTACTGTATCCACAATTACAGGCGTGCCTGTCGATGATCTATATCAATTAGCTCGTATGTATGGCGATGCTAGCCCTGCTCTGATTCGTATCGGAAATGGTCTACAACATCATGATAACGGCGGGATGAATGTACGTACGATTGCCTGCCTACCTGCTATCACAGGACAATGGTTAGTACGCGGTGGCGGTGCTATTAAGTCTAATACGTTCCAACTAACATTTAATGAAAATGCATTACAACGTCCAGACTTATTGGCTAATCGCAATACTCGTTCTTTTAATATGAATCAATTGGGACGGGTATTATTAGAGGAGTCTGAACCTGTGCAATCGCTATATGTGTACAATTCTAATCCAGCAGTTGTGACTCCAGAAGCTACGCTTGTCAGACAAGGATTAGCACGAGACGATTTGTTTACTGTTGTGCACGATCTCTTTTTAACTGAAACAGCTAAATATGCAGATATCGTTTTGCCAGCAACATCTGCTTTTGAAAATACCGATTTCTATGCTTCGTACTGGCATCATTATATGCAGATTCAACAACCAGTTGTTGCTCCATATGGAGAAAGCAAATCCAATACCGAAGTATTTCGTTTGCTTGCTAAGACCATGGGTTATGAAGATGAAGCATTACAAGATAGTGATGAGCAGTTAATTCGGCAAGCGCTGGATCATCCTGCTAATCCTGCACTGAAAAATATTACGTATGATTCATTAGTTCAGCATCAATATGTCAAAGCAGATCGACAATATATTTTCCCGGATCGTCTGCCTACACCAAGTGGCAAAATTGAACTATATTCAGCCGATATGGAACGTGATGGATTACCACCACTACCAACCTATACACCACTTCATGAGCAGGGCACTCATCCTTATATTTTTGTACCGGGGCCTAATCATAACTTTTTAAATTCAACCTTTTCGAACAATGCCAAACATATCGGTCTTGAAAAGTCACCCAAGCTATTTATGAATACAATAGATGCGCAAAATGCTGGTATTGAAGATGGCGACTGGGTAACCGTCTGGAATGAACGGGGGTCTTGTGAACTGCTTGCTACTGTAGGTGAACATGTATTGCCCGGCGTTGTCGTCAGCCAGGGGCTATGGGCAGACACTGACAATCAGCAAGCTACCCATCTAGTCAATGCACTCACGTCAGATCGCTTGGCTGATATGGGCGGTGGTGCAACCTTCTTCTCCGGTCGTGTCGATGTAATCAAAAAATTAAGTTAACTCCTTTTATCCAATAATCGTTCACTTCACACACTATGGCGTTCGATTAACGTATAAGGAATCTGTCGCTTGACCGGCATGATAGTAGCATCAAGGCTACGTTCATAAAATAAAGAAAACGCTTGTCTGCCGATTTCTTGTAAATTCTGATCGATCGTAGTGAGTTGTAATCCGGCAGAGATCGGTTGGTTATCATACCCGATAATTGCTAACTGCTCAGGAATACGCAATCCATATTGACGTGCGCCTAACATAACACCTGCGGCGGCTTCATCCCCTGTTACAATTAACGCAGACGGAGGTGACTCCATAGTCGCAATCCGCTTGGCAATCTGTTCACCATCACTCATATGGATACAATCTGGAAAAATCCACTCCTGATACACTTCAAGCCCTGCGGCATGGAGTGTATTTTGGTATGCACGAAATCGCTCCTGACTGCTTGCACTTGTTTTGCGACCGATACAATAACCGATACGAGTATACCCATGATCTAATAAGTACTGAATCCCGCTACAAAAAGCTCCATAATGATCGGTATATACAGCGGATAGATTGGATTCTTCTGTATATTCGCAGACAACGATCGGCCCTGAATCACTGTATGATTGTAATTCTGCCCAGGGTAATACACGTGAACATGCAATGATTCCATCCACCTGTCTTGTACTGAGCATATGTAGATATTCTCGTTCTTGATCTGGATTATACGAAGTCTGACATAGCAATACATGATAACCATATTGATAAGCTTCTTCCATCACACCTGCAATAATAGCGTGATAATACGGATGATGACTAAATGGTAAAATCAAACCAACCGTTTTGGTTTTACCACGAATCAGATTAATAGCTTGTGAATTAGGGGTGTAGCTATTTTGCTCAATGACCTGTTGTACCCGTTCTCGTTTATCTGCTCTAACATAAGGATGATTATTGAGTACTCTAGATACGGTAGACACCGAAACTCCTGCTTGCTGGGCGATTTGCTTAATATTGACCATAAGTGACTCCTTTCTTGTCATCATAAATCTTACACGATTACTTGTATCATAGCTCAAAATAAGACCAACGATAAACAACCGCCTGTTTTCTTGAACATTCTATCCAAGACAAGGCGGTTGTTATACATATCATTATTAAATTATAACTGTTCTCCGTTACTTTCAATTACTTGCTGATACCAGTAATAGCTTTTCTTCGGAATACGACGCATATCTTTTTCACTATCTTCGTCACGATTGATATAGACGAATCCATAACGTTTCTGATAGCCATTCAACCAGCTTAACAAATCGGTAAATGACCAACTGCAATAACCAATTAGATCTACACCGTCAGCAATCGCTTCACGACATTGTTCCAAATGAGAACGCAGATAATCGATGCGATAATCATCTTGGATACTTCCATCAGCTTCTAGCTTATCGAATTCGCCTAATCCATTTTCAGTAATAAAGACAGGCAGTCCATAACGGCTCGTAATACGACGTAATCCAATTCGCAAGCCGATTGGATCGATCGCCCAGTCCCAATTTGACGTTTCTAAATGAGTATTAGGCTTTGTTTTGTATAGACCTGGTCGTCCTGTATCTTCATTACTTCCTTTTTGTCCGGTAGTATTCATTTTGCCTTCAGCGACACCATCAATCGGATTAAATTCATACGTAATCGTCTGATAATAATTAACACCGACAAAATCAGGAATCCCTTTAGTTAATAATTCGATATCGCCTTTTTCAAATGTGGGAGCCAAACCGTGCTCTTCCAGATAACGAAGTGCTACCTGTGGATAATGACCCAGACAATACGTATCCAGCCACCAGTTATTTTGAAATTCTTCTGCATTCTCATACGCCAACATATCACGAGGCTGACTACTAGCCGGATAAGAAGGAGAATAAGCAAAGCTAGGGCCAATTTTACCGTTCGGTACGTAGTGACGGAAAGATTCGATCGCTTTGGCATTAGCTAGAAAAGCAATATGATTGGCTTCATAAAAACGTTTGCGATCATGCACACCCGGTGGATGCATCGCTGTAATAAACGCATGGTTAGAATTATAATTTTGCTCATTAAGAGATACCCAGTACTTTACTCGATCTCCATAACGTTTATACAATGTAATACAGTATTGATTGAAATCTTCGATCATTTCTCTGGATTCCCAAGCTCCGTATTCATCTGCGAGTGCTTGTGGAGCATCCCAGTGGTATAACGTTAATACCGGTTCGATCTGATTAGCTAACAATTCATCAATTAATTGATCATAAAAGATCAAGCCTGCTTCATTGACTTCACCTTTACCCTGTGGATAAATACGTGGCCAGCTAATCGAAAAGCGGTATGCTTTAAGACCTTGTTGCGCCATTAGAGCAATATCTTCTTTGTAACGATGATAATGATCTACAGCTACATCTCCATTGGTACCTTTGAACGTTTTGCCCGGAATTTTGGTAAATGAATCCCACATCGAAGGTCCTTTACCATCTTCGTCCCAAGCACCTTCTACTTGATATGCCGCCGAAGCTGATCCCCATAGAAAATCAGTCGGGAACGCTTTTTTCTGTTCGTGATGCATTTGTACTCCTCCTTCAAGCTAATGATGCTTTTATGATAAAGTATGAAATGCATTTCAGATCAAGCTTTGTTTATGATAGTGGCTTAGCTAATTGTACCTGATTCCGTCCAGCCGACTTGGCTATATACAATGCTTGATCTGCTTGTTCAAACATGTTTTCAGGCTGATCCTGCGGATAACAACTTACACCGATCGATATCGTAATATGAATCACTTGTCCATCGTCTAATTGAAAATCGTGAGCTTCGATCTTTTTACGAATCGATTCTGCTATTTTTAACGTTTTTTCGATTCCACAGTCATTTAAGATCGCAGCAAATTCTTCTCCGCCTTTACGAGCACAGTGATCATTAGAACGCATAGCCTCTTTTAACAATTGAGCTATTTGAATCAATACCGTATCTCCATTTAAATGTCCATACGTATCATTAACATCTTTAAAATAATCAATATCTAAAAGGAGCAAACCAAAAGGTTGTGGATAATGCACCAAATTTATCGTTTTTTGTTCAAACATTTTTTCAAATGCACGTGGATTATGAAGCCCTGTCAAAAAATCAAGATTGGCTGCTTCACGCATTAATAACAATGCATCATCGGTACGTTTCATATAACGAAGTAAATAATAAACAAACAATACCCCGGGAATATAAAACGCTGCAAAGACTATAATCGGAAAAAAGGAGTGTTCCCCTAGTACAGAAATTACAGATAAAGCATATACACACAAAATCCCGATCATCATGCGTAGCCAGTAAGATAACGCCAGCTCTTTGCCTTTTCTCATAAATAATCCTGTAATCACAAACGTAAAGATCGCATTAAAAAATCCGATAAATGAACTAAAATTGATAGGGTCTATTAAAAATAAGCGATACACTCCAATAATGACAGCCGTGATCAAACTACTTAATGCTCCACCAAAGTAAAACGACAATATAATAGCCACCTGACGAAGATCCAGTACTATCATAGGTGACAAACGAAAAGAGAAATATTTAGTCAATAAAATTCCAATTATTCCCGCAATAACACCGGATAGCAATTTGACATACAATGACTGGATATTGATTCGTTTACTCAGCCATTTTAATATTAAATTACCAAAAAAGAGTGTAGTTGTTAGAAATGTAAGGTTGTTCAGAAGCGATTGAATAATAGTCAGCATCTCAAAATCCTCATCTGTGAATTTGCAAAGCAGTATAGATTATTATATCAAAAAAAGCTCCCTATACTGGGAGCTTCTATTAAATCATATCATATTATTTAATCGCTACAAAGAATAATCTAGCAGCATCTTCCCCAGCTTCTACCCATTCAAAATCAGCATAACAATGCACATCTCGAAAACCGGCTTTGATTAATTCTGTTTTCAACCATTCTGGATCATAAGAACGTTGAACATGAGTTTCTTCAAAACGTTCATACAGCGCATGACGCTCTTCACCTGTACGGGCAAAAATCGTCAAATGATGCTCAATCTCGGTACGAACTTGATCATATTCACATGTCCATAAATACGAAACAGAACGCTCATCTAACATAAAGGGTTGCTCTTCATCATAACGGCGTAATGTCCGCGGATGGTGGACATCAAAAACAAATGTACCGCCTGATTTGAGCCCTTTGTATGTCGATTGAAACGTATCAACGATATACTCGGGTTCTGTTAAATAGTTCAAACAATCGCAAAACGAAATTACGCTATCGACCGGTTCAGGCAACATCCAGTGCGTCATATTTTGACACACCCAGTTCACACTACCGTTTTGAAAAAGGCGATGTCCTTGTGGAGTCGATTCTAGCTTGTCTTTCGCTACAGATAACATATCTGATGATAGGTCTATTCCTGTCACCTGGAAACCTGCATTCACAAGCGGAATCGTAATACTACCGGTTCCACATCCAAGTTCTGCCACTGTACGAGGCATACCATATTTATCCCAGACTTCACGCACAAAGCGTAGCCAATCCGGGTAAGGCATATCTGCCATTAATTCATCATATACATAAGCAAATTTCCGGTACGACAATACGCTAACCGTCCTTCCGTACATCTGCAATATCGATTACAGAATGATCAATTCATACTACTAACGGCTAGTCTTTAAGATTGCTTTTCTTCTTCAGATGAAGATGCTTCAGAAGAATCTGCTGGCTTAACTAGCATCGTCCAGTTTTCTTTCTGCTCTACAATACCTTCGCGCATCAATTTACCAAGTGCACGCTTGAACGCAGATTTACTAATGCCAAATCGTTGCTTGATAATATCAGGTGTAGTGGTATCTGAATACGGCATAGCTCCATCAGGACGTTCTTGTAAGAAAGCAAGTAAGCGCTCTGCATCTTGATCGCGGCCCACTTCTTTACGAGGAATCATCGATAGATTCACACGTCCATCTTCGCGAACTTGTGTTACACGTACATTGACTTTTTCACCGAGACGAAGCATACGACTGCGCTCGCTTTGATGAATCATACCCAATGCTCCAAATCCAAGTACGCCACCTTCTACAATCACAAATGTTCCCATTTGTAATGGACGATAGACTTGTGCATCTAACCACAGGTTCACCCATGATTCAGGAGCGTGAAAAGTATGCTCCATAAATTCAAGTTCACCTGCTAATTTAGCACGTAGACGACCTTGACGATCATGCTCCATCATCACATAGACTTCATCGCCTACTTGCGGACGAAGTTCTTTGAGTTCTGGCATTTCGCTCAAAGGTAATAACAACTGACGACCTAGTCCCATTTCAAGAAAAGCTCCTAGACGTGGATGTAGATCAGCTACAGTTAGCTTTGCCATTCCACCTAGTGTCAAAAATGGCTTTTTCATCGTTGCTGCTAGACGGTCTTCGGTATCATGGAAAATAAAGACTTCGATATGATCGCCTATTTTGATTTTTTTGGTGATTTCACTGTAATGAAGCAATACATCGTTTTCTCCATCGGATAGAAAAAAACCATACGGCGATACTTCACGCACCAATTCAAGCGTTAATACTGTACCGGATTCAAAACTCATACGTTCTCCATCACTTTAGCATCTGACCACAGACGCTCGATATTATAGTATTCACGCTCATCACGATGGAAAATATGCACGACGACATCGCCAAGATCCATTAGTACCCAACGAGCTGCATTCACGCCTTCCATACCACGGATCTCTGCTTTGGCATCATGCATTACTTTACGGATTTCACTTGCAATCGCTTGTACTTGTGTATCCGAGTTACCATGACAGATTACAAAATAATCAGCGATCATGGATACACCACGTAAATCTAGTGCTACCAGATTGCTTGCTTTTTTACTTTCAGCTGCTTCTACAGCAAGTTGCAATAATTGTTCAGGATTCAATTTCATTAAAGTTCCCCCTCGAGTTCTAGCTGTTTGACCAAATCGTTGCGAGATAAAACCGTTAACGGAAAAATAACTTGTCGTCTAGCCAGCAATAAATGAATCGTCGAATCAAATCCAGCTACCAATCCAGCTTCAAGACTATGCTCAGCTAGACTGCGAATATGATCTACTCCTGGAAAATCACGTCCAGGTTCTATATAATCAGCCAAACAAATTACTTTCTCCAACACAGTCATACCGACACGTCCAGAGGTATGATAACGAATCGCATTCAATATTTCTTCATCGTCCACACCGTATTCTGTCTGTGCCGTATATGCTCCCACTTCAGCATGCCATAACGGCTTGTCATACAATAATAGTTCATCATTTAACGCTTGTTCGCGTAATACTTGTTCTTGACGTTCAGTACTCCAATATTTCGCTACATCATGCAAAATGGCAGCAATCTCTGCTTTGACCGGATCAGCGCCATATCGCTTAGCAAGTACAATTGCTGATTGCATTACACCTTCGGTATGCTTCCAGCGTTTTTGTGGCATTTGAGCGGATACAGATGCCTTCAACTCATCGCGTGTCAGGTTCATAGATACCGCTCCTTTGTATATATTCATTCACTAGATCATGTACCATATAACGAACAGATTTTCCTGCTGCTAGACGTTCACGGATATCTGTAGATGAAATATCAACTTGTGGCATATTCACCAGCACTACTTTTTCCTGCAAATAATCCGGTAAATCTTCTTTACGAATGACCGAACCCGGACGACCTACACCGATAAATGTAAGCACCTGTGCCAGTTCTTCAATCCCATGCCATTGTGTTAAAAAGTTCACCATATCTGCACCGATAATAAAAAAGAATTCATGCTCTGTATACCTTGCTCGTAATTCACGAATTGTATCAATTGTGTAGGATACGCCTCCGCGGACAAGCTCTATATCCAATGTACGAAAAGCAGGATTCGTTCCTACTGCAAGCTCCACCATCTGAAGACGTTCGTCTCCTCCAGCTCCCGCTTCGTGCTTATGCGGCGGAATATGTGACGGCATAAACCAGACTTCATCTAACGTACAACCTTGAAGCGCTGCTTCTGCTGCTAACATATGACCGATATGCACAGGATCGAATGTTCCACCCATAATACCGACTTTCATGAATACACCACCGAATACGATTTTATAATAAAAATAAGATCAATTACGCTTTTGGTAATTCAATTTGTTTGTGGTCTTTGGATTCTTTGTACAAAATGATTGTACGCCCAATCACTTGAACCAACTCGGATTTAGTGCTTTTTGCTAATTCTTCTGCCAAATCTTTTGGTTCTTCCAGACAGTTGTTTAATACTGAAATTTTCATCAATTCGCGCGTTTCAATCGCATCCAGTACATGACGAACAATCCCGTCATTCATACCGCCTTTACCGATTTGAAAAATCGCATCCAAATGATGAGCTTGTGAACGCAAAAAGCGTTTTTGTTTTCCTGTTAACATATATTTCTCCTTCAATACCTATTCTTTTTGATGATTCATCGCTTCTAGTAAAGCACTACGCATCACAGATATAGGCGCAGGTTCCCCTGTCCAATACTCATACGCATAAGCCCCTTGATAAACAAACATACCTAATCCACCAATTACCGTACAACCACGACTTTTAGCTTCACGTAACAAACGCGTTTCTAACGGATTATAGATCAGATCGCTAACGACAATTCCTTCTGGAATTTGACGCTGTTCTAGTGGTGTATCATCACTATTCGGTGACATACCGATCGAGGTTGTATTAATAAGTATATCGGTCTGCGGAAGAACTTTATCGAGTGTATCGTAGCTACCACTTTGTACTTGTAAAGTGTCATGACTGAACTCTTGAGCTAGTTGTTCAGCTTTATCCAATGTACGATTAATGATCGTTACACTTGCTGGTTCTTCTCGCAACAAAGCATATACTACTCCACGCGCAGCACCACCTGCACCTAGAATCGTAATATGTTTACCCGATAACTCACTATTTAATTCTTCTTTTAGAGATCGGACATAACCGATACCATCGGTGTTATATCCTTTTAATTTGCCATCTTTGATAACCACTGTATTAACAGCGCCACAGCATATCGCTGATTCATCCAGTTCATCCATCAATTTCATCATTTCAACTTTATGAGGAATGGTGACATTGAATCCGCTAAAGCCTAGCGCTTTGGTACCTGCTACAGCTTCAGCAAGATGCTCTGGCTTCACATGTAAAGGAACATACATCCCCGGAATACCTGATGCTTCCAACGCAATATTATGCATAGCTGGTGATTTGGAATGCCCGATAGGATCTCCCATAACACCTAACAAAAGCGTATGATGAGATGAATTTGTTTTCCGGTTTGTCATTGTATAGTTCCTCCTGTGAATTAAGATAGGCTTACATTAAATCAATGATGGACGCATCATTACTTTGACACCTTTAGGTAAATGAATAGCAGCTAATGCGCCTGTACTGCCGTTCACTTTGATCCAACCCAAGCCTGAAATAAATAGATCGTATTGTGAGCCGCGAGGAACACGGAATTCATGACGTGTCCATTCTGGCAAGTCTGCTAAATGTTCTTTGGTTGGAGGTGCAAGCATTACTCCTGCATGATCTGCAAATAAGTCATCTGCACGTTCCAATTTGGTACGATGAATTTTGAGACCGTTATTAATGAAGCAAGTAAATGATTGACGACCACCTTCAAGGTAATCGAATCGTGCCATCGCTCCGAAAAAGAGTGTCTGACCTTCATTTAATTGGTATACCATCGGTTTAAGCGGTTTGTCTGGCATAATCGCAGCCAAATCCTGCTTGGTTACGAGTTCCGTATAACGAGATTCATATACTATTCCCGGTGTATCAATAATAAAATGTCCATCATCTAAAGGAATATTCACAGTATCTAACGTTGTACCCGGATAACGAGAAGTGGTTAGTTCTTCTTCCAGATCACTATAATCCGAAATTAGACGGTTGATCAGTGTAGATTTCCCTACATTGGTCGCTCCAACTACATACACATCACGATTTCCACGCATCTCACCTACAACTTCAAGAATACGCTCAAATCCTGTATTTTGCTTGGCACTACAAAGAATGATTTCTTCGGTTTTGAGTCCGATTTCTTTCGCTTCTTTTTGTACCCAGTTACGCAATTTGTTCCAATTGGTGACTTTCGGCAACAAATCAATTTTGTTCACAGCTAAAATCACAGGATTATTGCCTACAAAACGTTGCAATCCTGAAATAACGCTACCCTGAAAATCGAACAAGTCGACAATATGGATTACCAGTGCATCTTTTGTGCCCACTTCACTGAGCAATCGCAAGAATTCGCTCTGATCTACCGTTACTGTCGACGATTCATTATAATTGCGGATACGGAAACAGCGCTGGCAGACTAGAGGTGTTCTTTCTAGTGCTTGTGCTGGTAAATATCCTGGTAATTCAGGCGCGTCCATCTGTAGTGTAATACCGCATCCACTACATTTCGCACCAGCGGTAAGACCGCTTTGTTCTGTCATTTATTGTTTTCCTCCTCGGACCATAGTCCTTTTCTACGCAGTCGTTTTCTGGCAAACCGTTCGACCTTACGGTTAACTTTGGTTCTCCAACCTTCATCAGCAGCAGCGATAGGCAATACTAGAATCGTAAATAAACCGAGTCTGTTGCCACCATATACATCTGTTAACAATTGGTCGCCGATAACAATAGTCTGTTCTTCGCTCCATTTCATCAGCGTCATTGCTTTGCGAAATGGTGCATTGGACGGCTTGCGTGCCGCATGCACAAATTTGATATCCAGTGGTGTAGCAAATAAGGATACCCTGCTCATATTGTTATTCGAGACGATAATCAGCTCGAAGCCGTATTTTTTTACTTTAGCAAACCATTCAATCAATTCCGGTGTCGCATTTGGCGCTTTGGCACCAACGAGTGTGTTGTCTAAATCTGTAATGATTCCACGATAACCTTTGGCATACATTGCTTCTAGATCAATATCAAATACAGTATTCACGCGCAACTTGGGTACGAGCATCTCAAACAAGCTTTATTCACCTCGGTTTCATACGACAAACTATATCATAAGTGTAACCTATCTGACAAAAAGAAACGCCGCATCAGCGGCGTTTTTTTGTAGGATCTATCAATAGTTTGTCCAACGTTTTGAACAATCATTCAGCCATCCACCATTATACTACTTTGTAGCCCTTTTGCGCCATCTTTTTCGCAAGTTTTGCAGATGATGTTGCATAGAGGTCCACTCTTCCTCTGTAATCTGATCTGGACTGTATTTCGCTTTTTCAAACAATTCAAGTAAAGGTGTTAATTGTGCCGCCAGATCAGGGCGTACCTCTTCCCACCTGCTTACCGATTCACGCAATGTTTCATATGAACGGCGATCCATGCCATGACGTTTCATCCATGCTAACCAGCGTTTGGATTCAGCCATAATTTTTTGCTGTGGTGTCAAAGCTTCGCCTTGACGCATACGCATAATCATAAAGCTTAGTTCACGACGATAACGAATAATCATTACCGCTGCCCACGCAAGTATTACACTGCTAGCAATCCAGATGACAGAAGTAGGTACAGCAGGCTCGTTATCTTGCACAGGAGTAGCTGTTTCCTCTTCTTCTGGTGTTTGTTCTTCTTCCTCTGGTTCAGGTGTTGGAGTATCATCGGATGGAGTCTGCACTGTTTCTGTTACCATCGGCATATCGAATCCTGGTGTTGCTTCGATCGGTACCCATCCATAATCGGCAAAATAAATTTCTGCCCATGAATGTGCATCTGCATTAGTGACTGTGTATTCTGTAGCTCCATCCGGGAAATAGTCGCTAGTGACATAACCGGAAGCTTGTCCGGGAGCATATCCTTTAACCCAGCGTGCAGGAATATCTAATGAGCGTGCCATCATGACCATCGCTGTAGAATAATAATCACAATATCCTTCTTTGACTTCAAATAAAAAGCTATCTACAAAATCACGACTTTTTTTCTTTGATAAATCAGGATTGTTAGTATAAGCAAAGTTATTTTGCAAATACTGTTGCAATAACTCTACTTTTTCATAAGGTGTATCTCCAGAAGCTGTTACTTCTTTGGCTAGATTGCGTACACGATCTGGCAATTCAGAAGGCACTTGAAGATACTGGTCTAGCGATTTGTCTGCATACAATTGATTGAATGTTTTCTTTTCCAGTTCTTTGACAGGTATAATCGGCACTCTGGAAACGAGTGAATACGATTCTGGAAATTTACGATTCTGACGGGTAGGGCTCCAGTGAATTTCACCGGGGTTACTGCGCCAGTCCAATTGTGATGTATCTGAACCGCCATCTACATCGGTAACTCTGCCTATCGTATAAGCACCGAATAGTACAGGATAGGTTACATTATCTTCAGACAACATCTTCACCTGTTGCTTAACGGTTTTCTTTTCAACATCTGAAGATTCATCCAGCGGAAGCTCACTACCCGCTTCTACCGACTGCAATTCACTCCAACCATTGCTAGAGCGATCAATCCAACCTTCTCCTGAATAGACAGTACGCGTTTCTCCGCGCCAATAACTACGGCTGGTAGTGCTGACTGTCATTACCGGCGTATAGTCAAAATTAAATCCGCCACCCAGATTGGAATCTTCGCGACTGTATCCTGAAGAAGCTCCTTGTCCATTTAACGGGTTAGAACCGTTGACCGTAATGACTGCTTCTCCGCGCCAATTTTTCCATGCCGTATACGGATCTTTGAGCGTAGGTTGGACTTCCGGTACATTGACCCCTACCAGTAAAATGATCGAGAAAATTACGGCGATATTAAAAATAATTTTGAGCGGATATCGACGTAGATGTTTCCATCCTTTGGGGAATCGTTGCTGAAAATAACGAAAATGATTACTGACCAGCCAGCCCATCCCTGCAAATACAACCCATGCTACTTCTTCCCACATCATGGACGTGGTAAAAGAATCTAAAATAGATAAAGCCGCAATATTCGTACCGACAAACATAATAATTGCTCGGCGTGATGAACCGATTCGTGCAGAGACTTCGATCAATACCCATGCAGATAATATAAACCACAGATACGGGGAAACAGTATCTACAAATGTCTCTACATTGTCTGTTAACGAACCTTCTTGCCAGCTATAAAAACCGTAATGATCAAGCACATAATAGACTGTACCTAACACAGCAAATAATTTGATAATCAGTCGATATATGATTTTGAGCGGGATTAAAATATCAATAATCGCTACAACCGCCATTGTTGCCAATACCAATGGAGTCGTTTCTTGATACCAGACTCCATCTGCATAATTAATCCATTGCAGTGCAATAATAAAAACCCATACTAAAGATAATGAATAGTACCAAGAGCGACTTATACCATTCCACCATTTTTTCAAATCGCTCCACCTCCCAACGCAGCTGGCAATTGCTCTAATGAAGAAATAGGATAACAGGATACACCGCGTGCATGAGCAGACTGTGACCAGTTAATCACTGCTTCTTTATTTTTTTCTATAGAAGGATGAATTAAAAATTGAAGTGGTGTCATCTGACGTATACGAGCAAATTGAAAAATCTCCCACACTTTCTCATTCATCAACGGCGTAATCAGAATAAATAAAGTTCCTGCTGGAAACATACGCGCATGATCTTCCAGTTGATCGAGCAAGCGACCTTTGCCATCTGCGACTACATCTACTAGATGCAGACGCATTCGCTGACGTTCTCCTATATGATCTGATGGCAAAAATACACCTTTGTTCTGTCCGGTCGTAAATAACCCCATTCCCATTCGTTCCCGCACCCCATAATCAAGCATAGATGCTGTTGTCGATACTGCTAATTCAAAAGCAGCATCCGATTCATAATGATCAGCTATTGCATCAAGCACTAAGATGGTTTTGGGTAACGATTCATGTTCAAATTCTTTCGATTTCCAGTTGCCTGTACGTGCAGTCGCTGACCAGTGAATACGCGAAATTCGATCTCCATATACATAATCACGTACCCCGTTGATCTGGTTCGTTTCCGGTCGTGACATTAATTGCGAAGTTTGCTGTCCACCAAGTCTGGAATAACGTGATCCCATTTGCCAGTTCGGGATAAAAGCGATCCGTGGCAACACCAGAAATTCACCGGCCGCTGTGAACTGCCCTTTATTTTCAATCAATCCAAAAATATCTTCACTGATACATTCGGTACCATAAAAGCGATAACGTCCTCGTTCCAGCGGAGGAGTCTGAAATAACAGCTCTCCTTTGCCTCGCATACTCGGAATCAGACTTTCTTCAAAAGACCATGATTCTCCATTATGACGCTTAAGCGTTTCGCGAATAATAACATATGGTAATGGTAAAAATCCCGGAATCGTCACATCCAGACGCACCTGTACCTGATCACCAGCAAGAATCATTTCTCCCTGATCTCCTGCTGTCGACAAATGACGCTGACCATGTGCGCGTCCGACTCCTCGAAAGCCACCACCAATTAAATATAGCGATAATAAAGAAACCATAACAAATAACATGACTGATGTTTTGCCACCTTGAAAAAGCACATAAAACAAACATCCAATCCATACCATAAACACCAACCATAATTTGGATGGTTGGCGTTTCCACTGCAAATTCAGACGCAAGTATGAAAATAAGGCTCTCATACTTATTGTCCCATAGATACAGGAGCATGAATTTGCTCCAAAATCTGCGCTACAATTCGTTCAGAACTCATACGCTCCATACGAGCTTCTGGACGTGGAAGAATACGGTGTGGAATCACATAAGGTGCTAACTTTTTGACATCATCAGGCAGTACATAATCACGATTCTGTATAAAAGCATAGGCTTTGACAGCCATCATAAAGGACAACGTTGCCCGTGGACTCGCGCCAAGCAACACCGATGCGTGTTCACGTGTATGACGGATAACACTGACCAGATAATCGCTAACCGATTCATCTAAATGAACATTGCGAATCTCCTGCTGAATATCAGCGATATGCTGCATATCTGTTACCGGTTCTAAGCGATCCACAGGTTGTCCAGCAGCGCCATGACGAAGTAAATTACGCTCTGTCTGCTCATCCGGATAACCCAATGTAATTTTCATCATAAAGCGATCCAATTGAGCTTCAGGCAACATATATGTTCCTTCAAAATCAATCGGATTCTGTGTTGCACATAACATAAATGGATGTGGCAATGGATGTGTCTCTCCATCTACTGTCACACTGCGCTCTTCCATAACTTCTAATAAAGCGGATTGTGTTTTGGTCGTTGCCCGATTAATTTCATCGGCAAGCAAAATATTCGTCATTACCGGACCTGGACGGAAATAAAACTGCTCATCCCGGGGATGGAAAATAGAAACGCCTGTGATATCACTTGGTAAAATATCTGGATTACACTGAATACGGCGATATTGTCCACTCATTGATTTAGCGAGTGCTTTGATCATTTGCGTTTTACCTGTTCCTGGAACATCCTCAATCAGAACATGTCCTCCAGCAAGCAAAGCGGTAAGTAACAGCTCTATTTCAAATGATTTGCCTAATATACATGATTCTAGATTGGATCTTACAGCTGCAATAACTTGCATCGATTCTTTGCGTGCCGACATATATATAAAACCTCCTGCTTCTGGTTCATATTGTTATATTATGATGTAATGACTCTAACTTTGTGAAAAATGCGTATATAATTATATTGTACATGAACGATAAGTCAGAGTCACTTTAATGGCTGATTACAATTTGAAGTCAAGGCAAATAATTGGACATTTTTCGACATGAAGTTCATACTATAACAAAGAATAACACTGTTAAGGAGTGACCTACGTCAATGGATCAACAGACGCTTCAGATGTTCAAACAATTAACCGAATTCCCCGCAGTATCGGGTTTTGAAAGAGAACTTCGGCATTGGGTTAAAGAGAAAATGGAACCTTATACCGATGAATTTGTACAAGATCGATTAGGTAGTTTATTTGGTGTTATTCGCGGTAATGAAAATGGACCGAAAATGATGGTCGCAGGTCACTTTGATGAAGTTGGATTTATGACAACAGGAATCACCGAGCAAGGGCTGATTCGTTTTCAACCTTTAGGTGGATGGTTCAGTCAGGTGGTACTTGCTCAACGTCTGCATATTATTACCGATAACGGCCCTATTGTTGGAGTGGTCGGTTCTACTCCTACTCATTTACTAAGTCCTGAACAACGCAACAAACCAGTGGATATCAAATCGATGTATATTGATATCGGTGCAGACGATCGTGCCGAAGCTGAACAAATGGGATTGCGTCCCGGACTACAAATTGTACCGATCTGTGAATTTACACCCATGGCTAATCCCAAAAAAATCATGGCAAAAGCTTGGGATAATCGCTATGGAGTCGGTCTTGCTATCGAATTGTTGCAAGCGGTTCATGGCGAAAAGCTTGGCGGTACATTGTATTCAGGAGCGACAGTACAAGAAGAACTCGGGCTTCGTGGTGCACGTACAGCGGCTCAGTTGATTCAGCCGGATCTGTTCTTCGGACTGGATTGTAGTGCTGCTAATGATATGACAGGAGATCGTAATGCTTTTGGTCATTTAGGCAAAGGTGCGTTATTACGCATTTATGATCCGACCATGTTTACGCATCGCGGAATGATTGAATATATTCAAGATACAGCAAGTACTCATCAGATTCCAGTACAGTATTTTATTTCTGCGGGTGGAACAGATGCGGGACAAGTGCATGTCAGCGGTACAGGTGTGCCTTCTAGTATTATCGGTATTTGTGGACGGTATATCCATACCTCATCTTCTATTATTCATACCGATGATTACGATGCCGCCAAAGAATTACTGATTAAGCTTGTTAAAAATATGGACGCTTCTACGTATCAAACTATGTTAGATCGTGCTTAATCTGCTAGATTAGATGTAGTCATTCTTTCTATTCCTATCTTTTTACTTAATAATATACGTCCCAAACCGATTATTAGATCTCTTTATAAGAGAAAAGTAATCGGTTTTTTTATCATCTCATCTTCTATGTCTCTATGATTTTCTAACTAAATATGCCATCCATATGCCGACTTTTTCTTGGTTTAATCTACATAACTCGTCATTTGTATTTATTAAAAATAAGACTGTATCCACCAACCGTTTAACCCTATCGGCACATGTAATTCAGTACAATACGCTTTATAATGATGAACAAACTAGACAGATAAAAGGAGAGAACTCATGACTGCAAAGACTGTGCTATACCAAAAATGGTCTAGACATCTGATATTGTTGACTGTATTTTTGATGCCTCTAGGTTCGTTTGTCTACTCTACACCTGTAATTGCAGAAGAAGCTTCTTCTACTTCTGCATCTAACAGCGTATCCACTCTATCTGATGTACCTACAGTTACTCAAAATGTATACGTTTCTCCTAAAGGAAGCGACTATTTGGGTTCAGGAACTGTACAAGCTCCTTATCGCACTCTTCCCAAAGTTCGCTCTGTGTTACGGGATACGTATAGTGAAAGACCTGCTGGTGGTACAACGATCTGGTTACGAGAAGGCGAATATGAACTATCTGCTACATTAGAACTGAATGAATTAGATTCAGGTACTGCTGAGCAACCGATCACGTATCGTAATTATCCTAATGAACAAGCGGTGATTACCACTGCCAAAACGATTGATCCTAGTCTCTGGAAACCACTTAATGCGGAAGCAACAGCTCGTGTTCATCCTGCTGTCTATGCTGATCAATTAGTAGAATTAGATGTCCAATCGTTAGGGCTTAAAAATACGTCTGGCTTTCCCGGAGGAACAACATTTACCAAAGAATGGGGTATTGTCGATCTGATTGTAGATGGGGTACGCGAACCGATCTCTCAATGGCCGAATCCTCAGCAAAAAATAGGCAAAAATCGTGCAGGTTGGGTCACAATGAATGGTTCTGCTGATCCGCAGTCATTTTATTATGGCGAAGGTGGACAACCGAAAGATGGCATTACAACTGACGAAGTGAATGCCGATCAGACTGATCGGACTGCACGCTGGCAACGTTCTATCGAACAAGGTCATGATTTGTATCTCAAGGGATTCTGGCGTACCGATTTTGATCCGGTAACTAGTAAAGTCGAAAGTATTGATACAACACGTCATATCGTTCGGTTGGTCGATATTCCAGAAGGCGGAATCGGTTCGAAATGGAGCAAAGAAGTTCCATTAGTTCCTTCTACTAATCCATCTCCCTCTGCGACAGTTGTTCCCTTTACTGTGCCCGATCAATCTCCGGTAACGATTCATGATGATACGTATGTGACAAAAGATGTCTATGTAACTCCAGATGTCTATACCCAGCCAAGTGTTCCCTTCTCTCCTCTGACTGTCACTTCTGTTACGTATCAAGTGTATCGAGTCGGTACAGGTACAGAAGAATGGCAAGCTCTAAATCTGTTAGATGAGATTGATATGCCTGGCGAATGGGCTTTGGATTTTAAAGATCAGAAAATCTACTATTATCCTGACAGAGATATTAATAAGCAAAATATTATTATTGCTGATCGTACCGGCCCTATTATCAAATTAACGAATGCTTCTTACCTTAACTTTGTCGGTCTGACGATTGAAGGTGGATTGAATAATGGGATCGAAATGCAGAGCTCACATCATATTTCACTGGACAGCAATACCATTCGAAATATAGGTGGCGGTGGTGTTCTTGATTATTACGGTCATCACAATGTCATGCAAAATAATACTATTTATGAAACAGGAAGTTTTGGGATGAGTATCGGTTATGCAGGTAATCGTGATACTTTGACTCCAGCACAGTCTGTGATTACGAATAATCATATTCATAATACCGGTACCCTGATTGCTTTAGAAGGATTAATTATTACACAGTCGATAGGTATGACGATCAGTCACAATCTGATTCATGATGTGCCCAAGCATGGCATACGATATGTGTATAACAATGATCTGTTATTTGAATATAATGAACTGCATCATATTTCACTGGAAGATGGTGATGCAGGTGCTTTCTATACCGCTCAAGATTGGACTTCCTATGGTAATGTATTGCGATATAACTATGTACATGACAGTCCACGTGCCAATGGCTTTTATGCTGATGATGGAGATAGCGGAGATACATTTACTAACAATATAGTCTCCGGCGTATCCAAAGCTTTTCTTTTTGGCGGAGGTCATCATAACCGGGCAACCGGAAATCTGATTGTTAATGCCACATCCGGTATTCAGATTGATGATCGCGGAATTGCTCGTAAATATACAGCAGATAGCACTTATGCGGAACAATTAATGGCTAAAAATCCTGTAGCAGAACCCTGGAAAACGTATGGACGAGTTCTAGCAGATACGTATGGATATGACAGCAATCTGTGGCAAAATATACTGAATTCCAAGTGGCATCCCGAATATCCAAACGGTACACATTTCAAAGATAATGCAGTTGTTCAGTCAGGCGCTCTCGTTATTCCCAAAAAAGGAGCAGTCATTATTCAAAATAATCCAAGAATTAGCAGTATACAATCGGCTAAGCTGAATCCTACTACGACAACTGGCGTCTATACAGAAAACCCAACTATTCTTGCGATCTTTCCAAATATCAATCAAATTTATCCTCAAATAGGACTGCAAAAAGAAAATACTACTTCTACCTCTTCTTAATTGATATATCTTATTCACGTTAAATCAATATCATTTCAATCTAAATAGCCAAAAGCTTCAGACGCTGATCTGAAACTTTTGGCTATTTTCTTATATAGGAGCTATAGTCATCGGGGCTAATGCTTGCTGACTGAATAGGAAGGACATACTAATATACTTTGATTTTATATCGCATTTGATACCTATAAGAATGAGACATTAAGGCGGTTATCAGTTGTTGAGACATATACTATACTGAGGGTGGCTAAAGAAACACTAACACTTTCATTTTACTCTTCTATATCTCTTCTACTTCTTCCCATTCCTTATTCTACTATTCATTCTATTTGTTCAAGTGATTTGCACTTCATTACATTTTACTTTTCTTGATCTTCTTTCTAATACGTGTATAACGAAATGATTGATCAAGAATTCATTCCAAACTATAAATGACCTAATAACCCTACTCGATCATAATAAAACAGCTACCGTTAGCCATGTTAGAGTACATCTATTTGTTTATCACCTATTGATAACAATAGCATCAAGGATATTTAGGAGGAAAATATAATGACAACAACTACGAAATGGGTAGCATGGATATTATCTCTCAGTCTTATCATTACTCTTCTACCAACAGGGCAAACCAGTTATGCTGCAACAACTCCTATGCTTAGTAGCGGAAGTACAGTTGCAACTAACGTGAACGTATATGTCGATCCAACTGGAAATGATGTTACAGGTACAGGCACCAAATTAGCACCTTTCAAAACACTATTCAAAGCTAGATCAACAATACGTGCATATAAAGGCAATTTACCTGCTGGCGGTGTTACCGTTTGGGTGAAAGGTGGAACGTACAATTTAGCAACAACGTTCGATCTCAATGCCCAAGATTCAGGCACACCTGACAAGCCAGTCATTTATCGCACCTATCCTGGAGAAACGGTTACGTTAACGACAGGCAAAGGAATTGATCCAACATCATGGCAACCGCTAAGCGCAGATGCAGCAGCACGTGTGAATCCTGCGGTTCAACCAAGTAAACTACGCGAGCTCGATGTAGCTTCGCTCAATATACAGAATATTGCTGGTTTTTCAGGCGGCACAACATTTACAGAGCAATGGGGTATTGTTGATCTGATCGTGGATGGTATTAGACAACCGATCTCTCAATGGCCTAACGAAGATCAAAGTATTGCAGCAAATCGTGCAGGTTGGGTGACAATGAACGGTTCCGCAGATTCCAAATCTTTTTATTACGGTGAAGGCGGTACACCAGAAAATGGAATCTCAGATGATGAGGTTAACGCAGATGGTACTAATCGTATCCAACGCTGGAAAGCTTCAATGGCTAAAGGACATGACCTTTATCTTAAAGGATTTTGGAGAACAGCTTGGAGCCCTGTCACTAGCAAAGTAGGCGCTATTTATCCAGATGATAATATTATCTCTCTATACGATATTCCAAGTGGCGGTATGGGCGATAAATTTAGCAAAACAGTCGTAACCAATACATTAAAAAGTTCAACTGTAAGTATGGATGTCTATCGACCTAATCTAATGGCTTCTTCTGTACAAGCAGATGTGTATGCACCGGTCGTGTCTACTCCAAGTACTCCGATGTTCAATGTAACTTCCAGTGTGTACGGATTAACTGATGATCCTTTTATTCCAGATACAAGTGTTAGTTATCGAGTCGGTACAGGCAAAGAAGAATGGAAAGCAATTAACTATTTAGATGAAATCGATGTTCCTGGTGAATGGGCACTAGATTTTAAAGATGGCAAAATTTATTACTATCCTACAGGTGATATTACTAAACAAATCATTACTTTATCTGATAACAAAGCATCGATTATCAAAATGAGTGATGCTTCTTATATTCAATGGCTTGGATTTACAGTTGAAGGCGGTATGGGAAACGGGATCGAAATGCAGCGTTCTCATCATATGAAGATTGCTGGAAATACAATCTGTTATGTCACAGGTACAGGGATTGTCGATTACTATGGCAATAACAATCTGATTCAAAGTAATGATGTCTATGAAATTGGAGCCGCAGGAATCTCGATGGGATACTCTGGCGACCGTACTAATCTGGTATCAGGTAATTCCAGAATCACAAATAACCATATTTTCAATATCGGAACGTTGGTTAGTCTGGAAGGTATCGTTATCCGTGAATCAGTCGGTACTAAGATTGATCATAACTTGATCCATGATACACCGAAGGCGGCAGTTAAGTATACTTCAGATAACAACCTTTTGTTTGAGTATAATGAAATCCACAATACGTCTTTAGTAGAAAGCGATTCAGGTGCTTTTTATACACCACAGGACTGGACTTCTTATGGAAATGTTCTTCGCTATAACTTTATTCATCATAACAAACGCTCGCATGGATTTTATTTTGATGATGGAGATAGCGGTGATGTGGTGAGCAAAAATATTATCCAACAATCTCAGATCGCTTTTATTATGGGCGGTGGACACGATAATCTGGCACAAAACAATCTGATTATTGCTTCCAGAGCAGCAGGACAGATTGATGATCGCGGAATTACACGTGGCTATACGGCTACAGGCGCTTATGCTCAGAATCTGATTAGCAAAAATCCAACTTCTGGCGCATGGCTACAATACGGCAAAGACCTAAAAGCGACGTATGGTTATACCACCAATCTATGGGCAGATATTCTTAACCCTGACTGGCATCCTGAATATCCAAATGGTTCTTCGATCTCAGATAATGTATTTGTTCAGACAGGTGCAGTGACTACACCCAAAAAAGGATCTTTTACAGTCGCTAATAATGTGATTCTAAATACTATTGCTGATGCTCAATTTTATAATGCTAACACGATGGATTATCGTACCAATAATGCAAGTATTCTTAGCAAATTCACTGATTTAAATACGGTTTTCCCACAGATCGGATTATCTCAAGATGAATACAGAGTGCAAGTAATTTCTAGATCAGCTTCAGGCGGAATGAGTAATCATTAAAATGAATAGGAATTTTCATATTATTGTGAACTTTTTATGAATATAGTAGGTCTTATCTGCTCTCTCCTGCTACTTGCGATTCATAAAATAAATTGATTTCTGGGGATAATTGGTAACTAACCATCTTAATTATCCCCCTTTTTATCAGAAAAAGTCGATTTTTAACTTAAATTAACCAAATTTATCTATAACCATTACAAAATGGGCAAAAGTATCCGACAAAGTAACTAGTGAACCTAATTCGATAATTATAAAAGCAAATATCCACTTCCAATAGACCTGACCTATAGGTAAACCATATTTCAATATGAAAGGATGTTTTATAATGTTTAGAAAGACGCCGTTAGCGATGTTAATGGTGATAACTACACTACTTGTTAGTACTTTGTTGTCACCTGATTTCGCTTTTGCAGATCGCACAGTCAATGGAAATGTTGTGACCTTGAGTAGTGGAGCCACTACCAATACAGGTCTTAATATCTACGTAGATGGTTCAGTAGCTGCTTCAGGATCAGGTACTAAAGATGCTCCATTCAAAACGATACTTGAAGCTAGAAATGCTATTCGTGCCAAAAAAGGAGTTTTACCCGTTGGAGGAATTACAGTATGGGTCAAGGGCGGCACATACAAATTCACTTCTACACTCGATCTGAATGCTTCCGATTCTGGAGCACCTGGTAAATCGATCGTCTATCGTACGTATCCTGGAGAGAAAGTTATTATTTCTAACGGTACATCTGTTGATCCTACTCTCTGGAAACCATTAAGCAGTGACGCACAATCAAGAGTAAATCCAAAAGTAAGTGCAAGCAAATTAGTTGAGCTTGATGTGAAAGCTATGGGACTTACGAATATTAACAGCTTCCCTGGTGGCAATTCTTTTTCCGATAAATGGGGCATTATTGATCTAATTGTTGATCATGAACGTCAACCGATCTCACAATGGCCGAACCCGGGTGAAATGGCTGGTTCCAAACGTGCAGGCTGGACAACAGCTAACGGTTCTGCTGACGCTAAATCTTTTTATTACGGTGAAAATGGTATTCCTACAGATGGACAAACTGATGATGAATTAAATGCAGACGGAACCAACCGTTCTGAACGTTGGGCATCTTCAGTCAATGCAGGACATGCTCTTTATCTTCAAGGCTTCTGGAGAACAGTATGGAGCCCGGTAACAAGCAAAGTACAAAGTATTGATAATGGAGAAGGAAGTATCTCTTTACTGGACACACCTTCAGGTGGTATGGGTTCCAAATGGAGTAAAGATATTGCGAACTCTAATCCAGTGTACCGTACAGGAGATGGAACCGAAGAATGGCGTGCGGTTAACTATCTAGATGAAATTGATGTTCCCGGTGAATGGGCGCTTGATTTCAAAGATGGTAAAGTATACTACTATCCAGATGGCGATATCAAAACAAAAGATGTAGAGATTGCTGATAATGCGACACCGATCATCAAAATGTATGCTACTTCTTATCTTCAATTACTAGGCTTCCAATTAGAAGATAGTATGAGCAACGGTATCGAAATGCAAAAAACAAATCATATTACAATAGCTGGTAATACGATTTTGAATGTAAGTGGTGGCGGGATTGTAGATTACTATGGTAGTTACAATCTAATTAAAAGTAATGATATTTATGATACAGGTGAATTTGGAATTAGCTTAGGTTATGCCGGTGACCGAACAACTACATTTACCAAATCCAATACACGTGTTACCAATAACCATATTCATCATACCGGTCTACTCGCGCATCTTGCTGGTATTATCGTACGGGATTCTAACAATGTATGGATAGATCATAATCTAATCCATGATGTTCCCAAAGACGGTATCCGTTATGTAAGCAGTACAAACTTAACGTTTGAATTTAATGAAATTCATAATACCGCATTAGTAGAAAGTGATACAGGTGCTTTCTATACTGCACAAGACTGGACTTCATATGGTAACGATCTTCGTTATAACTTTATTCATAACAATGTACGTGCTAACGGATTTTATGTCGATGGTGGCGATGCAGGCGATAACTTCTATAACAATATTATTCAAGGTTCTGATCGTGCATTCCAATTTAACGGTCATCACAATATCGGTCGTAACAATGTGGTTGTTGCTTCTTCCAAAGTACAGATTGAGAACCGTAGCGATGTGCTTACAACCGATGTAGTGGCTAATGCGATTATGACCAAAAGCTATGGTGTAGGTAGTAGCTTTGCTGATGGATTGCGTTCCAAAAATCCTGCGTCTGGTGCTTGGGCAAGCTTTGCAAATGAACTCAAAACACGTTATGGCTATACCGATAACTTATGGACCGATATGCTCAATGCTAACTGGCATCCAGAATACTCTAATGGTTCTAAATTAGTCGATAATGCACTAGTTCAAGTAAATAGTGTGATCAAACCCAAACTAGGCAATATTACGATTGAAAAAAATAATATTATTCCTAAAGTAACTGATGCTAACTTCTTCAATTACAGTCAAATGGACTTACGTACAAACAACAGACAAATTCTTGATAAATTCCCGAACTTGAATAGCATTTTCCCTCAAATCGGATTGCAACAAGATATGTATCGTATTCGTGTCGTAACTCGTGCTGAGACAGGCGGATTCACCAATCACTAAGCTGCTTTAACTTTTTAGATCATCAGCCGGGCTCTTATGTAGTCCGGCTTTTTGCTGTGTCCAATACCTCCTGTTCTTCCCTCCTCTCTATTGCCTGATTGATTAGTTATCAGACTGAACGGGTAAAAGCACTATGAATCCGAACGACACGAAGACGATACAGACTTATAACAGGAGGAATTCATTATGCTAGGTAAAAAAACAATTTTTATTACAGGTGCAGGTAGCGGACTTGGTAAAGGTGCTGCTCTAGGACTTGCCAAAAAAGGACATAAAGTTATTGCTTCTGTTGAAATTATTCCACAAGTGACTGAACTTCGAGAAGAAGCGAAAGCGCAAGGACTCGATATTGAAGTCATCAAATTAGATGTCAATAAACCACTTGACCGTATTCAATTGGAAAAATATGATTTTGATGTATATGTAGCAAATGCAGGGATTGGTGAAGGTGGCCCACTGGCTGAGATTCCAGTTGATAATATCCGCCAAATTTTTGATACCAATGTATTTAATTCGTTAGAAATGGTACAGATTGTCGCACGCCAATTTGTCGCTAAAAAGAAAGGTAAAATTATCTTTGTCAGCTCTATCGCTGGACTTAGCGTAACTCCTTATCTGGGTGCATACTGTGCTTCCAAACATGCTGTAGAAGCTATGGCACAAGCACTTAAAGAAGAACTGAAAGAGTTCGGTATTCAAGTCGCTACAATTAATCCTGGTCCATACAAAACAGGATTTAACGATAATATGTTTGAGCAAAAAGAAAAATGGTATGACGAGAAAACGAACTTTACCAAACGTTCTGATCTGGCAAAAGGCGAAAAAATGCTAGCTCAACAATTCGATCCACAAGACATGATCGACAAAATGGTAGAAGTGATCGATGCGAAGCACCATCCTTTCCGCAACGTATATCCTGAGCCATCTGAACAACAAGT